>DATIXX010000006.1 GCA_035518095.1 Burkholderiales bacterium
TTGGAGGCGGGGGTCGGAATCGAACCGGCGTCCACGGCTTTGCAGGCCGCTGCATGACCACTCTGCCACCCCGCCGCATTTAAGCACCGCTAAAAATTGAACAGGGAAAACGAAGCGATGACAATTCTTTTCGTTTTCCCTGAATTTGGAGCGGGAAACGAGGCTCGAACTCGCGACCCCAACCTTGGCAAGGTTGTGCTCTACCACTGAGCTATTCCCGCGAAAAAACCGATTGTGCATTATATGAGGCTGATCTTTATTGTCAAGGTTGATCACACGCGTGTCGAGAATTGCGGTACGGCCTTTTTTAAATAATAGACCATCGACCACAATGTCAATATTGCCGCAATGTAAATGCACCAAGTGCCGATCAATTGGGCGTCGATGACGCCCAGCAAAGTGCCATGATAAAGGAGCAGCAGAATTGCCGCCATCTGCGAAATTGTCTTGATTTTGCCAAGAAACGAAACCGCCACGCTCTTAGCGGCGCCGATCTTTGCCATCCATTCGCGCAGCGCGGACACTGCGATTTCGCGGCCGATGATGATAAACGCGATAAGCATATTCACGCGGCTGCTGCCGTCCTGATTGTCTTTCAGCCAAACCAGGATAATCAAGGCGGCCACTACCATCAGCTTGTCGGCGACCGGGTCAAGAAATGCGCCAAAGGCAGAAGTTTGGTTAAGTGTGCGCGCCAGATACCCATCGAGCCAGTCGGTGATTGCCGCCACAGCGAAAATCGATGTCGCCAACAGGTTTTTATGATGCATGCTCAAGGCTGTATCGGAAACATAGAAGATTCCGACAAACAGCGGAATCAGGAGAATCCGCAGCCAGGTAAGAAGGTTAGGTATGTTTAACCGCATATTGATGTACCAAAATACCTGTGTCTAATGTAACTCCCGGTATATTTTTTCCGCCAGCCTGCGGCTAATGCCATCAACGAGCGTCAGATCATCTACACTTGCGGCAAGCACCCCTCTCAGCCCGCCAAAGCGTGCCAACAGTCTCTGCCTGCGCTTAGCCCCCACTTCACTTATTTGCTCGAGAGACGATGTCATGCGCGTTTTTTGGCGTTTGGCACGATGGCCCTGAATCGCGAAGCGGTGCGCTTCATCGCGGATCTGCTGAATCAAATGCAATGCGGAACTGTCGCTCGCTAGTCGTAGCGGTTTTTCTTTCCCGGGGAAAAACAGTTGCTCCATACCCGGCTTGCGATCTTCGCCCTTTGCGACGCCGATCAAATAGATGTCATTCAATCCCAACTCAGCCAGAATATCGTGCGCTGCATTTATTTGCCCTTTGCCGCCGTCAACCAGAATCAGATCCGGAACCTTGCCTTCGCCTGCCGCAATTTTCCGGTAGCGCCGGGTCAACACCTCGCGAATCGCCCCGACATCGTCACCCGGTGTGATTCCCTCGACATTATAGCGGCGGTATTCGCCGCTTTGCATGGATAGATTATCAAATACCACGCATGATCCGATCGTGGCTTCGCCCATGGTATGGCTGATGTCGAAACACTCGATGCGCTGCAGGCCTGCGGGCAATCCCAGAACCTGAAGCAGGCTGTGCAGCCGCGCGTCTTGGGTCGCTTGGCTACCGGCCTTTTGCTGGATGGCCAAAGCCGCATTTTGTATCGCCATGTTGAGCCATACCCGCCGTTCTCCAACGGTACGCGAAACGATTTGCACTTTATGGCCGGCATGCTGGCTCAATGCCGCTTGCAGCGCGTCCGCAGTCACCGGTTGGTTGACTATAACGGTTTGAGGTGCCGCGCGACCTAGATAATGCTGCATCAAAAACGCCTCCAGCGCCGCCGCAGGCTCATAACCTTCCGCGTTTTGCGGAAAGAAACTCTTGTCACCCAGATGCATGCCGCTTCGCACCATCACCACGTTGACACACACCAATCCGGAGTCTGCGATGCATGCTACGATGTCAGCGTCGACCTGATTATGGCTGCTCACAAACTGTCTTTCCTGGATCTTACGCAACGACTGCACTTGGTCACGGTACAGAGCTGCCAGTTCGTAATTTCGCTCATCGGCCGCATGCTGCATCTTTTGCGTGAGTATTTGCAAAACCCGCTGTTGCTTGCCTTGCAAAAACAAAATCGCATTATCCACGTCGGCGCGGTAACTCGCCTCATCAATCAAATTTACGCAAGGGCCGGTGCAACGCTTGATTTGGTACAGCAGGCATGGACGCGAGCGATTATCAAATGCGCTGTCCTCGCACGTGCGGAGCCGAAATACCTTCTGCAGCAGCTGAATGCTCTCTCGCACTGCGCCGGCATTCGGGTAAGGGCCAAAATATCGGTTTTTCTTTTCGAGCGCCCCGCGATGAAATCCGAGACGCGGAAAACGATGCTCGCTGACTTCGATGTAGGGATATGACTTATCGTCTCTGAACAGAATGTTATATTGAGGCGTCAGGCTTTTTATTAAATTGTTTTCGAGCAACAGCGCCTCGGCTTCGGAGCGGGTTACCGTGGTTTGCACCTGTGCCACCTGCGACATCATTAACCGGGTGCGCGGGGATGCCTGGGCTTTCTGAAAGTACGAGGAGACCCGCTTTTTAAGATCCAGCGCCTTGCCGACATAGATTACCTTGCCGGCCGCATTAATCATGCGGTATACACCGGGCAGGTGTGGCAGACCGGAAACCGTTTCCTTGTCGCTGATCATGCGCTCAAAAATTGGAGATCAGCCTCACTTGTCCAGCAGCTTGCACGCAATCGCCCGGGTTTGCTCTTGCAATTCATCAAAAATGACGTGGGTGTAGGATTCCGGTTTATTTGCTATGCGCGCCAAGGACTCCGTGCCGGACGCAAGTTGGCGACAAATGCGGGCAAATACCGTTTCGAACATACGCGAGTTCAGGCGTTTGGTTTGAACATTATACCGGCTGCAGTGATAGCTATCGTACAAGGTCATTCCGTTAGGGAGCGTGTGTGTGGCGCCGTGCGCAAATGCAAACTCCTTAGCTTTGAGATCTAACGCCATGAGTACCGCGCGGTGCGCAATGGTACCTAAGGCCAGGATCACTGAGCCTTTATTCATTGCTTTAAGTTCGTACGCCAAGTACTTATTACAACTACGTATTTCTTTTGTGTTTGGCTCGTTCTTTGGGGGCAAGCACTTGACAGCATTGGTTATCCGACAACCAATCAGCCGAAGTCCGTCTTTTGCATCAGTCGCCGTTGGTTTGTTAGCAAAACCAAAACGGTGCAGGGTCTGGAACAGCAAAATTCCGGCGTAATCACCGGTAAACGGCCGACCTGTGCGGTTTGCGCCGTTCATCCCGGGCGCCAATCCCACAATCAGCAGCATCGCACCGGCGTCACCAAATGGCGGCACAGGCCTAGCGAAGAAACCCGGGTGTTCGCGCTTGACGTGGTCAAGATGGCGCGCAAGCCGCGGGCAGTCTCTGCATTGCGCGCGAAAAGCTGCAGCAGATAGTTTCTTTGTTTTATTCACTCTATAGTAGAATTACGAATTTTCACGAAAAGGCAGCATTGGATTTATGTCCAAAGTTCTTGCAACCGAAATCAGGGCCGGCAATCTTATCGAGTTCGAGAAACGCGTGTGGCGCGTGCTTAAATGCTACCACGTTCATGTGGGCGGCCGCGGTGGGGCCTTCATGCAGGTGGAAATGAAGGACGTGGAAAGCGGCACTAAACTTAATCAGCGTTTTCGGACGGAGGAGAAAGTAGAGCGCGCTTATGTCGACAGCCGGGAAATGGAATATCTGTATAACGATGGCGGCAACCTGGTGTTCATGGACAAGGAAAATTACGAACAACTCAGTTTGTCTGCGGATTTTCTCGAGGGGCAAGTCGGGTACCTGCTGCCCAATACCGACGTCCAGATGAATTTTCACAATGGGCGCGTGATTGGGCTGCAACTACCGCCCAGTGTCGTGCTTACCGTTACTGAAACCGAGCCAAACCTAAAAGGCGCAACCGCGACCAGCTCTTATAAACCCGCCAAAACTGAAACCGGATTGACCGTAATGGTGCCGCCGTTCGTTTTGGAGGGCGAAAAGATCAAGATCAATACCGATTCGGGCCAATATATCGAAAGAGTATAGGCGCTCAGGCACTACCCCCGATTATTTTGGATAGATGCGGATTGAGCCCGCGTATCGGGGTTGTCGCCGGACTTCCGGCTGCAGCGTCACATGGTCAATATCGAATTTCCGGTGCAGCATTATCTGCGTCGCTTCGAGTATTGTCGGCCAAGCATCCAGAGCACGCACCTCCAAATGCGCAGACAGCGCAATCCTGCCTGACGTCAAGGTCCAGATATGCAGGTCGTGTACCGAGCGTACTCCGTCAATATGCGCCATCTCTTGCCCTACCGATTCTATTTGCAAATTTCGCGGCACACCTTCCATCAGTACGTGCAGCGCTTCGCGCAACACACGGAATGTGGAGTATAAGATGAGTGCCGCCACCGCCAAGGAAAGTATCGGGTCTGCCGGTAACCAGCCGGTATAATAAATTACTGCTCCGGAAATCAGGGCGGCCACGGACCCAAACAAATCGCCCACCACATGCAGTTGCGCAGCGCGGGAATTAAGCGTCTGCTCGCCACGGCTCAATAACAGCACGACGAATATATTGATAATGATTCCGGCAGCAGCGATCACCATGACCGCAGCGCCGGCAACGGGCTGCGGTTGGCGCAATCTTGAAACCGCTTCGACCGCAATGAACAAAATCACCAGCAGCATGATCAGGCTGTTTACGAGGGCGCCCATAATTTCGGCACGCAATAAGCCATAGGTATGACGGCGGGTCGGCGGATGTTTCGCTATCCAGCCGGCTAATACAGTCAGGCCAAGCGCTACACTGTCGGAAAACATGTGCCCGGCATCGCTTAGCAACGCCAGCGAACCCGACCACCAGCCTCCCGCCGCCTCTGCAACTGCAAAGCTAATGGTAATCAGCAGCGCCCAACGTATGCTCTGATTCGCGCCTCGCGAATGAAAATCATGGAGATTCATCACTGCCTATATTTCCACTGTTGCTTAATGCCAGATCGCCGCTGCGTAAGCCGACGCTCGCAACCTGGTGCACAGCTTTCGCGTAATAAGCATCTTCGCGCAACTGCAACAGCGACGCAGCGTGCGGCCTGCCGTGCAGCTGCGCCAGCCGGGCCATACTTATTGGCGGCATTTCGAACCGCAACTCGTCAAGCAGCTCATCTACGGCTGCAGAACCGTTGCTGCAGACCAGCACCATATCGCAACCGGCGTTGATCGCGGCATGGGCGCGGTGCACAATCCCACCTGCGCTGCTTGCACCTTCCATACCTAAATCATCGCTGAAAATCACGCCTTCAAACCGAAACCGGTGGCGCAGTATTTCCCTGAGCCAGATGCTGGAGAACGTTGCCGGGACCTTGTCGATTTTGGAATAAATGACATGAGCCGACATAATTGCGCTCAAGCCGTAGCCTATCATCTGAATAAAAGGGAGCAAATCGGCCGATTCCAGTTCTTGCAGACTGCGCTCATCGACCGGAACTTCGAGATGCGAATCCGCAGTCACAAAACCGTGCCCGGGGAAATGCTTGCCTACCGCCGCCATTCCGCTTTGCTTCAGTCCTTGCATCAGGCTGCGCGCCAATTCAGTTATCGCTCGCAGGTCGCTGTGCAAAGCGCGATCGCCGATGATGCTGCTGGCGCCGTGGTCTACGTCAAGAACCGGAGTAAAGCTTAGATCCACGCCGCAAGCGCGTAATTCCGCCGCCAGAACAAATCCTGTCATTTGCGCCAGGTGTTTAGCGCGTTGCGCGTTCACATCCCATATCTTTCCCAGTTCGCGCATCGCCGGAAGCCGGGTAAAGCCGTCGCGAAAGCGTTGCACTCGGCCCCCTTCATGGTCCACCGCGATGAGCAAGTGCGGATTACGTAACGCGCGGATTTCGGTCGTAAGTTCGAGAAGCTGCGACGGTGACTGATAATTGCGACTGAACAAGATTACTCCGCCAACCGCCGGCCGCCGAAGGCGCTCCTTTTCCATCGGCGTAAGGCGCGGGCCGCCGATGTCCAGCATTACCGGCCCTAGGGGCATCACAGCGGCGGACATCATTGCCGTTCCAGTATTACCATGGCGCAGGCCAGATTATTTTCGTCACTCAGACTGACAAAATGGCGCCCGATATTGCGTTCATTCAGGTAGCGCTCGAGTGCCGGGTGGAATCGCAATTCCGGCTTGCCCAAACGGTCGTGCGCTATGGTAATGTAACTTAGAATTACCGGATATCGGAACCCGCTTCCGACGGCTTTGGCAAAAGCCTCTTTTGCAGCAAAATTGATGGCGAGGAACGCAGCACGCCGCTTGCTTGCGCTAAACTCTTGCCGTTCGATTTGGGTAAGCACCCGTTTCGCAAAGCGCTCCCCGTATTTTTCCAGGAGCCGCGCCATACGCCCTATTTCCACCAAGTCTACGCCAATTCCGTAAATCACCGTGCCGCCTTGAGCATGATGCTCTTCATTTCCCTCACCGCGGCCTGCCATCCGGTAAACAGAGCGCGAGCGACTATTGCGTGACCGATATTGAGTTCGACGATATGCGGTATCGCCGCGATTTTTTGCACATTCTGGTAATGCAATCCATGTCCGGCATTTACATTTAACCCAAGTTTATTGGCGTAAGCGACTGCGGAGCGAATGCGCTGGAGTTCTTTCTGTTGCCGGGCTTTGTTCGGGGCGTCGGCATAATGCCCGGTGTGGATTTCAATATCCGGTGCTCCTGCCGCTTTTGCAGCATCCAGTTGCCTGAACTCGGGCAGAATGAACAGCGAGACGCGCACACCCGCGTCGGCCAGCAGCGTACAGGCGCGTTGGATGCGCTTAAAATGCCTGAGCACGTCAAGACCGCCTTCGGTGGTGAGTTCTTGGCGTCGTTCCGGCACGAGACAGGCGTGCTGCGGGCGAATGCGCCGCGCAATTTGCAACATCTGTCGGGTCGCGGCCATTTCCAGGTTCATCGGAACGTGTAGCTTTTTGCGCAGCGCCTCCACGTCTTTGTCCTGAATGTGTCTGCGATCCTCGCGCAAATGCAGGGTAATGGTGTCGGCCCCCGCCTGTTCAGCAAGCAACGCCGCCTTAATCGGATCAGGATAAACGGTACCACGCGCCTGGCGCAAGGTGGCGACGTGATCAATATTAACGCCCAGCCGTATCATTGTTTTCTTGGGCAAAGTGAAATTATATCTATATCGACGTTAGCTCAGAGGCTCGAGCTGCTGCATGTCCGTCAATAGCTGCCTAGTATGCAGGATTTGGTTGCCCAGATAATGGTTAATTAGAAATCGCATTAGCGTCTTGCTCTGCTGCAAGGTCAACGGGTCGCTGTAGTCGTCGGCCGCCATGTCCAAGAATGTTTTTCCCAGGAACCGGGACTCGTCCCGGGCGGTTTCCGCCTCAACAGGCCCGCGCTCGATGACATAGCGATAGTAATGATTTGTTCTCACCGGAGCGCCGGTTTCCGCGTCATGTTTCAATATCAGCGCGTACCCCAATTCTTTAAGCAGGCACACCTCGAAGCGGCGCAAGACCGGCGACAGACTCTTTTGCGCACCGAGTGCAAGCAGTGTTTCCAGGTAATAGGTGAATAAATGCTCGTGCGGGTCCTCGCGCGCCAGCAATTTGAGCAGCAGCTCATTCACGTAAAATCCGCAAAGCAACGCCTTGCCTGCGAGCCGGACCGGTCTTCCCTGCCATTCCGCGCGGCGCAACGTGCGCAATTCGGATCTGCCGGACCAAGACAGCAATAACGGTTGAAATGCCAGCAATACTCCCCTCACCGCAGACTTGGGCCGTCGCGCACCGCGCGCCATTAGCGCAATTCTGCCGAAATTCTGCGTAAAAACTTCCACCACCAGGCTGCTCTCGCGGAAAGGGTAGCTGTGCAGGACAAAAGCAGACTGTGAATCCTGTACTCCCTTTTCATCAATTCTCAGAGGCGTTGCCGGTCGTTTATCATTCATAGCCCAAAGCTTTCAGCATCCGTATATTGTCTGCCCAGCCCTTTCTTACCCTCACCCAAACCTCCAGAAATACTTTGCCTCCGAATAATTTTTCCATGTCTACGCGAGCCTGCGTTGCGATCGTTTTCAGCTTCCCCCCTTTGGCCCCGATGATAATCGCCTTCTGGCTGGACTTGTCTACGATGATTGAAGCCTGAATGCGACGCAGATCAGGTTCTAATACAAAATCATCCACCATTACCGTAACTGCATACGGCACTTCTTCACCTAACGACCGGAAGATCTTCTCTCTTATAAGTTCTGCAGCCATGAAGCGTTCGCTACAGTCGGTGATTTCATCAGCCGAATAGACCGGTGGGTTTTCCGGGAGAAACTCGCGCAGCGTCTGCAGTAACTCGTTCAGTTGCAGGTTTTTCTTCGCACTTACAGGCACAATTGCAGCGAAACGGTGTTCCTTGGACACTTTTTCGATAAACGGCAATAATTTCTTTTTATCGGTAAGCTTGTCGATTTTATTGATTACCAGCAATATCGGGCAGCCGGACATCAAATCCAAAGTCTGGCGCTCCGGACCGTTAAACTGCAAGGCATCAACAACAAGCAGTACAGCATCCACGCCCTGAATGGTCTGCGCTACACAACGGTTCAGCGCCCGATTGAGAGCGTTGTTGTGTTGCAGTTGAAAGCCGGGGGTATCGACAAATATATACTGAGTTTCGTCTTGGGTAAGGATGCCGGTTATTCGGTAACGCGTCGTTTGTGGTCTGCGCGACGTAATGCTGATTCGTTGCCCTACCAGGCGGTTAAGCAACGTTGATTTACCGACATTGGGACGCCCGACAATGGCAATCATGCCGGTTCGAAAGGAAGTGCTTGCCATGCTATGCGGCGGCGGCGAGCCGATATGCCTGCCGGGCGGCATCCTGTTCAGCGCTTCGACGGCTGGTTCCCGATCCGAAAGCCCGGATTTTTAATTCCGGTATGAAGCATTCGACTCGGAAAGACTGCTGATGCGCCTCGCCTTGCGTAGAGATTACACTGTATTGTGGCAGCGCAAGCTTTCTGCCCTGCAGTAATTCCTGCAGCATGGTTTTGGCATCCTTAGTCGGGTCATTCGGGTCGATTTCCTGCAGAAGCGGGCCGTACAATGCGTAGATAACCTCCTGCGCGCGTTCAAACCCGCCATCGAGGAACACTGCGGCAATCAACGCTTCCAAAGCGTCGGCAAGGATCGACGGGCGGCGGAAACCGTTGCTCTTGAGCTCGCCCTCGCCCAACAGCAATTGTTCTCCGAGTTTCAGGCGCTGCGCCAGTTCAAACAAAGTCTGCTGGTTGACCAGATTGGCGCGCAACCTGGAGAGTTCGCCTTCGTTCAGATTGGGGAAACGCTGGAACAACGCGTATGCGATGATGCAGTTGAGAATGCTGTCCCCGAGATATTCCAATCGTTCGTTATGCGGAACGCCATAACTGCGGTGAGTTAAAGCCTGACGCAAGAGCTCCGGCTTGCCGAATGCATAGCCGAGCAGGTAAGAAACGCTTTGGCTATCCATTTACTTTTAGCCAATTATTTCCGTTTTGCGCTGGATGCCTGAAAGTCCATGCACGCGGAGAGGTTGCCAATAATTGGCACTTTTACCGGGTAATTTGCATCAAGCACCACCTCGTCGCCTTGCTTGACGATATCCAGATCCTGGCCGCTAACCGTCGTAATATTATCAATGAGCGCGTGCTTGTCGAATGCACCGCGAATTTCGCTCGGTGTGGCTGTGTCCAAGTCCAGATCTCTAGCTACGCCGTCTATGGCTTTTTGCACATAGAAGTATTCAAGATAAGGAGGCAGCAGCTTGAACACGAGTAATGCTGCGAAAACTAAAACAACCGCCAATACCAGAAAGCCTAGAAAGGTTAAGCCGCGCTCCGGTTTCATATCACCTCCTTATCTGATAGTTTTGCCGACGCGTTTCAGGTTATCAAAATTCCACCAGATCATGAACGCCTTGCCGATAATGTTCTGCTGCGGAACGAACCCCCAATAACGACTGTCGCTGCTGCTATCGCGATTGTCACCCAGCATGAAGTAATGCTCGCTTGGAACGGTACAGCTGAATCCTTCTTCATTGTAGACGCAATTCTGCCGGAACGGGAATTGCCTCACTCCTCCAAGCTGGATCGGCGGCACGCCGGGCTGAATTAGGATTGCGTGCATATGACCGCCGAGATTCTCGGTCAAGCGTTCGGCCTCGACAAAATTTAAACCCGATTCGACGTAATCGTACTCGCCGTCAGGCAGCGTTTTCACTTCCGTTCCGTTAATCCACAATCTTTTATCGCGGTAAACGACCTTGTCGCCGGGCACTCCAACCACGCGCTTGATGTAATCCAAAGAGGGATTTTCCGGGTAACGAAACACCATTACCTCACCACGTTGAGGCTGGTTGATATTCATGATCTTGACGTTGATGATCGGCAGGCGCAACCCGTAGGTATATTTGTTGACCAGGATAAAATCTCCAACCAGCAATGTGGGGATCATTGACCCGGATGGAATCTTGAAAGGCTCCACCACGAATGAACGCAACAGGAACACCACCAATATCACCGGGAAAAAACTTTTGGGATATTCCACCCACCACGGCTCAGGGGCTTTAGGGGCGCGTCTCGCCTTAAGCCAAAAATAGTCGATCAGCCCGATAGCGCCGGTAATCACCAGGAGGACGAACATGAAAAGCGCAAAATTCATTACTTCTCCACTCCCAAAATCGCCAGAAAAGCGGCTTGGGGAATCTCAACGTTGCCAACCCGTTTCATGCGCTTCTTGCCCGCTTTCTGCTTTTCCAGCAATTTTCTCTTGCGCGTGACGTCTCCCCCATAGCATTTCGCCAGCACATTCTTGCGCAATGCCTTGACGGTTTCGCGGGCGATGATGTGCGAGCCGATAGCGGCTTGCACTGCGACATCGAACATCTGTCGCGGGATAAGTTCACGCATCTTTGCCGTCAGTTCGCGGCCCCGATATTGACTGGCCGAGCGGTGCACTATCAGCGACAACGCATCAACCCGGTCACCGTTAATTAAAATGTCCAGCTTGACCAGATCCGCATTGCGGAATTCCTTAAACTCGTAATCAAGCGAAGCGTAGCCGTGGCTTACCGATTTTAGCCTGTCAAAGAAATCCAGAACCACCTCATTGAGCGGCAACTCATAAGTCAGCATCACCTGACGGCCCATGTACTGCATGTTTTTTTGTACCCCGCGCTTTTCGACGCACAAGCTGATTACCGGGCCGACATAATCCTGCGGCACGAAAATGGTGGCGCTAATAATGGGCTCGCGTATTTCATCGATTTTTACCGGGTCGGGCATTTTGGAAGGATTTTCGATTTCCATGACCTCGCCGTTGCCCAACAGCACTTGATATACCACTGTAGGTGCAGTAGTTATCAACTCCATTCCGTACTCTCGCTCCAGTCTTTCCTGCACGATCTCCAGGTGCAGCAAACCTAGAAAGCCGCAGCGGAATCCGAACCCCAAGGCTTGGGAGGTCTCGGGTTCGTAGTGGAGCGAAGCATCGTTGAGCTGCAGCTTTTCCAGCGCGTCGCGCAGCGCATCATACTCGTTTGAATCCACCGGGAACAGACCCGCAAAAACCTGCGGCTTTATTTCTTTAAATCCGGGCAACGCCTGCTGCGCCGGATTGCCGGCAAGCGTAATCGTATCGCCGACCTTTGCAACTTTGAGTTCCTTGATACCGGCGATGACAAATCCAACTTCTCCGGCCGATAGTGAATCCTTAAGCCTCGCTTTCGGGGTAAACACGCCTACCTGCTCACACAAGTGGCACACTTGCGTGGACATCAGCAAGATTCTGTCCTTTGGCTTGAGCACCCCGTCCACGACGCGCACCAAAATCGCTACCCCGACATAATTGTCGAACCAGGAATCTATGATCAGCGCCTTGAGCGGTAAGTTTGCATTGCCTTTGGGGGGCGGTATGCGGCGGATCACCGCTTCCAGGACATCTTCAACGCCTTGACCGGTCTTGGCGCTCACTTGAACCGCGTCCTTCGCAGAAATGCCGATGACGTCCTCAATCTCCTCGATGACGCGGGCCGGTTCGGCGGATGGCAGATCGATCTTGTTCAAAACCGGCACAACTTCCACCCCCTGCTCTATCGCTTTATAGCAATTTGCCACGGTTTGGGCTTCGACCCCTTGCGAGGCATCCACAACCAGCAACGCTCCTTCGCACGCGGCAAGGGAGCGTGAAACCTCGTACGAAAAATCCACATGGCCCGGGGTATCGATTAAGTTTAAGAGATAATTTTGGCCGTCGCGCGCGCGATAATTGAGCGCTGCGGTTTGCGCCTTGATAGTTATTCCACGCTCGCGCTCCAACTCCATTGAGTCCAGCACCTGTGGGCCCATTTCTCGTTCCGTCAAACCTCCACATAAGTGGATGAAGCGGTCGGCAAGAGTGGATTTACCATGATCAATGTGAGCAATAATGGAAAAATTGCGAATGTGATTCATGAATCAAAAAAAGGCACTGAAGTGCCCTTTGCCGTAGGCGGATTGAAATCCAGAATATTTCGAGGATGCTGTGTGAGCATCAAAGCTGAGGCTCACCCTTGGCGACTAACATGTCGTTAGCCGGCAGTATCGTCCGCTCGTCGTGTGCAAATAATATATGGCCGCTTTCAATTCTCATTGGTACGCAGCGGAATGTACAAGGCGTTGTCGCCTCGTCGCACCAGCAATGCAATAGCACGCCCTTTCCCCAGCTTATTGAGCAGTTGGGTGAACTGCTCGACCGACTTAACGTCTTGGTTATTTACAGCCAGAATTATATCGCCGCGTCGTATTCCGGCACGCGCAGCGGCACCCTGTACATCCTCAACCAGTATTCCGCCGCGTATTCCTAACGCGGTACGCTGGTCAGCGGTTAAATCGCTCAAAGCCATTCCCAGATGACTTTCCGGTGCCTTGCCGCGTTTGCCCGGGTGCTGTGCCACATTTTCTTCAGGCGGGAGTTCGCCAACCGTCAATGTTACATCCTTGGTCGCTCCCTTGCGCCATATTTCCACCGTTACTTTGGATCCCGGTTTCGTCGAACCAACGATTCGCGGTAGATCAGCCGAACTTTCGACTGTCTTGTTATCGAATTTGAGTATCACGTCGCTGGGCTCGAGTCCCGCCTTGTCGGCTGGGCCTCCTTTTTCTACGGAGTTTATAAGCGCGCCCACCGGCTTGCTCAATCCGAAGGATTCCGCGAGTTCCTTAGTAACTTCCTGAATCACCACACCGATACGGCCGCGACTGACCTTGCCGGTGGTACGCAATTGCTCGGTAACTTCCATCGCAACATCGATCGGTATGGCAAAAGACAAACCCATAAAGCCGCCGGTGCGGCTATAAATTTGCGAGTTGATGCCTACGACTTCGCCTTTCATATTAAACAACGGCCCGCCGGAGTTTCCGGGGTTGATCGCGACGTCGGTCTGGATGAACGGAACGAAGCGCTCCTGGGGCAGGGAACGGCCTTTGGCGCTTACTATACCTGCGGTGACGCTGTTCTCGAAGCCGAATGGCGAGCCGATAGCGACCACCCATTCCCCAACTTTAAGCGCCGCCGGGTTGCCCATGGTAACTTTCGGCAATCCGGTCGCGTCGATTTTGAGTAACGCGACATCAGTACGGGCGTCACTGCCGATGACTTTGGCTTTGAATTCCCGTTTGTCGGTCAATTTAACTGTCACCTCATCCGCATCGGCCACCACGTGCGCGTTGGTAAGGATATAACCGTCCGAACTGATGATAAAGCCGGAGCCGAGGGATTTTGATTCAAACTCGTGCGGTATCGGAGGACCAAATCGCTTGAAAAACTCATAGAACGGATCATTTTCGGAAAAAGGCGGCATACCCTGCTCGGCCTGCACGGTTTGGGTGGTACTGACATTGACAACGGACGGCCCTTGCTTCTCCGCCAATTCGGTGAAGTCGGGCAATTCCTTGGCTAAAACAGGCGCGACAAGCCAAATAGAAAAGGCAAACGCTAACAGCAGTTTCTGCATTGATTGACGTCCTTCCTCATGAAACGATACCTCGACACAACAAGGGGAGAATTATAGAGTAATTCTAGAAAAGAAAAACAGCTATGTATTTTTTGGACTTTTATTTACCGGTGAAGTATACGGAATTTCCCAATTCCATAACCGTCATCATCGGGACCTCACCCAGCACCGTTACTTGGTAATTTTCATCCACGGGTGTGGTATAGATATTTAGCGCACCGCGTTTGGCCACGCCTTTCATCGGCTTGACTCCTGAAGCAAGCGGCTCAATGAATATCGACACCGCCGCGAGTCCGTCAGAGTAAACGATGTGTGAAATGGGCGCGGGTTTACCGCTTATCACACGCTTGGTTTCCAGGATTTTCTTGAATCCCGCGAGCGGGCTTCTGACAGCCCAGCCGGTTTCAGTGGAGGCCGGCTCAGACTGTCCGGAGAGATCATAATGCCATCCCGCGCTCTTGACCGGATATTGCGGTTTAAGCATTTCCGGATCGATCGGCCCGCCTATTTGCAGCTGGGTAAATTCCATCTGTTCCACAACTTCGTTTTTTTCGTCCAGCATACTGGCTTTAAGCAAAAGCCCTGAATTGCTTTCGGCCCAAAGACGATGTCCGTAACGCAAACCATCCTTAGGTTCGAGCCGCAATGTCTGGCAATCGAAACCAGCGATGCGCTCATGGTCACCCATCTTGATAAGATAACTTTCACTTAGGTTGTTGAGCTCCTCCGGAAGCAACGCAGGAAAGGGTTTCCTTTGAATTCGCTTTTCGACTTTTACGGTCTTGGTGCTGGGAAGAAAACACTGCACTTCGTCATTATTGCGAACAATCTCACGCGGCACACCGTTTAGGATTTCAAGTTTCTCGTGCTCGCCGGTACTGTCCACCGCGTGCACAATCTGAGATGTTTCCACGTGGCTGCCATATTGATAAATGAAAGTGCCGCTGTAATTAAGCTCGTGTGCGGCGGTCGCGATTTTTTGCAACCAGGTGATTCCGTCGCTAGGCGGCGCCGGAGTTTCTGCCAACAGGATCGCTGGCCAGGCGAACAACAAGCCAACCAGCCAGATTTTCATCGATTCGCTTCCTCACCGCCGTCCGAGACTGTGCGTATGTAAGGCGCTACGCCCTGCATAGTTGTACTGGGCGAAAATTCCTGGTGGGCAAGCAAATATTCTCTGGTTGTGCTGTTGAAGGGATATCTGGGAAGGCTGGCGAGCATGGCTGCATTGGATTGCACGGTGGCTGCTATCTTATCTTCTTTGACTTTGTCGGCATTGCCTTGCAGTACAACCCAAGCCACCGCGGCTACTGCGGCCAACGACGCGGCGGCGGACAACGCGGCGATTTTAGTTCTTGTCCGCATCGGCCTTCGAGGAGCGAGGATGGCCGGTTCCAGGGCCAATTTGTCCCTAAAGCCTTCACTGAGATTGAGTGTGATAATGCCGGTCTGTCTCATCACATCACCAATTAGGTGGTAATCAAGCCAGGCGTCGCGCATTTCTTTGTTCCGTTTCAGTTCGGCGAGTACAGCCTTTGCGGCGTCCGGTTCCAGTTCGCCATCCATAAAAGCCGATAAATCGTATTTCATAATCACCACCTCTTGTCTTTACTGGTGCCAAGCATTGGTCGAAGTTTCTCGGCTATCGCTTCGCGCGCCCGGAAAATCCTTGAACGTACTGTGCCGATTGGGCAACCCATTATTGTTGCAATGTCCTCGTAGCTCAATCCTTCAATTTCACGCAGCGTAATCGCCGTTCTCAGCTCGCCAGGTAGATTCTGCAGTGTCTGATTCACTGTTTTGGCTATCTGCTTGCTCATCAATTCATTCTCGGGCGTGTTCACATCCTTCAGTTGCTCCCCATCTTCAAACATCTCAGCCTCCGCCACGTCAAACTCCGTGGTGGTGGGCGCTCGGCGTCCCATTGCCACCAAGTAGTTCTTGGCTGTATTAATGCCGATCCGATACAGCCAGGTATAAAACGCACTCTCGCCCCGGAACGAGGGCAAAGCCCGGTACGCCTTTATAAACGCTTCTTGCGTGACGTCCTCTATTTCTGTTGCATCACGTATGAAGCGGGACAACAGCCTACCGAGTTTGCGCTGGTATTTGATTACCAGCAGCTCGAAGGCGTGCTTGTCCCCGTGTTGTGCGCGTTCAACCAGCTGCTGGTCGATTTCACGATCACCCATGTGCAGCGATTCATTCCCTGGATACTGCTCGTTATAATTGCAGAGCTTCAGCCAGTCAGCAATTCCCGGACAGCGGGCTAGTATACCCTAGTTCAGCTGTCTCTCAAGAATGCGCGCACCAACACATAGCACTCCAGACAGCACCAGTTTTTAATAGTTCATTCGGGATTGACGTTATTTCGGCTCCGGTATGGCTGCGCCTACAATGTACCTCTGTTACTATGATCCCGAGCCCAGAGAAACGAGGAGCGAAATTGCAGCGCTTTGACGTAGTCATTATCGGTAGCGGGCTTGCCGGTCTCACGGCGGCGCTCAATCTTGCGGACCGCAAAAAAATCGGGCTGGTCACCAAAAAAGACCTCATCGCCGGGGCGAGCGATTGGGCGCAGGGCGGAATTGCCGCGGTCTTGGGGAACGATGACTCGGTTGAAGAGCATATACAGGACACCTTGACTGCGGGCGCTGGACTTTGCGATGAGGCAATGACCCGCTACGTCGTTGAGCGGGGCCGTAATAGCGTGCAATGGCTTATCGAACAGGGAGTGCAGTTTACACCCGACAAAAAAAGCAACAGCGGCTATCACCTTACCCGGGAAGGCGGCCACAGTCACCGTAGGGTAATTCATGCTGCTGACGCTACCGGACACGCGGTGCAAACGACTCTCGAAGCAAAAATAAAGGCCCATCCCAACATCAGTGTGTTTGAGCACCATATCGCTGTGGACGTCATTTACGGCAGAAAAATCGGCCTTCCGGACGATCGGTGTTATGGTATCTATGTTCTGGACCGCCGCGCCGATAAGGTTAAAACCATCGCCGCAGATCATACCGTGCTGGCGACCGGGGGAGCGGGCAAAGTTTACCTTTACACGACCAACCCGGATACTTCTAGCGGAGACGGCATCGCCATGGGCTGGCGTGCGGGCTGCCGGATTGCCAACATGGAATTCATTCAGTTCCACCCGACCTGTCTTTACCATCCGCATGCCAAGTCATTTCTTATTTCCGAGGCAGTGCGCGGTGAAGGCGGAGTTTTACGCCTGCCTGACGGCACTCGCTTCATGCCCGCACATGATCGGCGCGCAGAGCTTGCGCCACGGGACATCGTAGCGCGCGCAATAGACTTCGAAATGAAAAAACGCGGGTTAGATTGCGTCTACCTCGATATTTCACACAAGCCTGCAAGTTTTATCCTCGAACATTTCCCGACTATTCACGCGCGTTGCAAGGAGCTAGGCATTGATATGACCCGCGAACCCATTCCGGTCGTGCCCGCTGCCCATTATATGTGCGGCGGAGTCGTTGCTGACCGCCACGGACGCACCGATTTGCCCGGTCTGTATGCGGTTGGAGAGACCGCTTATACCGGGTTGCACGGCGCCAATCGCCTCGCTAGCAATTCACTTCTGGAATGTCTGGTGTTAGGTCAAGCCGTGGCGCAGGATATCCTGAGTCAAGCCGGGAAACCGCGCGTCAGCCTGCCTGAATGGGACGAAAGCCGGGTGACCGACGCCGACGAGGTAATTGTGATTTCCCATAACTGGGAGGAGCTTCGTCGATTTATGTGGGACTATGTGGGCATAGTGCGCACCACTAAACGGCTGGAACGGGCGCAACACCGCATCCGGTTGTTGCATGAAGAAATCAACGAATATTATGCCAATTTCCGGGTGAGCGGCGATTTGCTGGAACTGCGCAACCTGGTGATGACCGCTGACCTCATCGTTCAAAGTGCCTTGTTGCGTCATGAAAGCCGCGGTCTGCATTTCAGCCGCGATTACCCAGATCTCCTCGCTGAAGCGCGCAATACCGTGCTGCAGCAAAAGATCGAGGCCATCAGCCCGGCGTGAAGAGCTATCTAGGTGCAAGCAACTTTGTCTTGAGTTTCCAGCGCAGCAAAACACGGAGTTTGCGGAAGTCTTCGCCATCTACCGCGTCTGGAAGAATCACCACATGCCGCGCCAGGCGCTTTTCTTTAACTTTAACATTCAATACCGTAAGCGAAGCAGACACATAACTTGTAGGCAGCACCATGCAATCCAAGTGCTCTCCCCTGCGCGTTTGCGCGACGCCTCTGCCGTCTTCCTTGATTTCAAGCGCGATGATTGAATTGGCTCCGGCCAGCCACGCGGTGCGTCTGAAATAAAACACAAAACTCATGAAAAACAATGGGATGGTTACGAAGTTCAACGATGTCGGCACAGGCAGGGCGAGAACCGACCCGATTGCAAGCGCATGGACTAATGCAAGCAGCAAAGCCAAACTTAAAGAAGGTTTAAAGCGTATGTATAGCATTTAGTTTTGTCGTAGCCTCTCCTGCATCGGGCACCCGCTACACCATCAATCTTTTCCTCAAATTGTAATAAGCGCGCAAATCGTATATTTTACTTTTTGCATGTTTTCGACCGGAACAACGATGCAAAATAAGCGCACGGCTTTTTTCATTTCCGACCGCACCGGCATTACTGTGGAGATGCTCGGGCACAGTCTGCTCACGCAGTTTGATGGCGTCGAGTTTAAACAAGTCACCATACCTTTCGTGGATACGGTGGAAAAAGCCGCAGAGGTCGCGAACCAGATCAATCAGGTTGCCCTCGCCGAAGGCAGTTGCCCGTTGGTCTTCAGCACACTGGTCAACCCTGAAATCAGCGCCATGGTCGCGGCCGCAAACGCGCTGTTCATGGACTTTTTCCAGGTATTTACCGACCCCTTGGAAAGCGAACTCGGCGTCAAATCCTCGCACGTGATTGGCCGTTCGCATAGTTTCAGCAACAGCTACGGGTACCAGGCACGGATCGAAGCCGTTAACTATGCCCTGCGACACGACGACGGTGTGTCGACGCGCGATTTAAACCAGGCGGACGTGATTTTGATAGGTGTTTCGCGCTGTGGAAAGACTCCCACGTGCCTGTACCTGGCCTTGTTGTTCGGCGTTCGTGCTGCCAATTATCCGTTATTGCCGGAGGATTTCAGTTCGATGACACTGCCGCCTCAACTTAAGCCGTTGCGCAATAAACTATACGGACTGTCCATTAATCCGGACCGTCTTCAGCACATTCGCAATGAACGTAAACCGGGCAGCCGCTATGCAACACTCGCCAACTGTCAGTTTGAAGTCAGGGAAGCAGAAGCGCTAATGCATCAGGAAGGAATTAACTATATCGATACCACCACCAAATCCATCGAAGAAATTGCCACAACAATTTTGCACAAGGCAAATCTGGAACGGCACATCTACTAGTTTCGGTCAGCGTTAGTTTTTTCCTGCCTGATTTTTTCAAACAGGCAAATCGCCGCGGCCGCTGCGGTGTTTAACGATTCCATTTTTCCCGGCATCGGTATCATGACGCGCTCGTCGGCAGATTTCAGCAATGACGGCGACACCCCCGCTCCCTCATTACCGAAGATAAAAGCAACTGGCCCGCAGCAGTCCGTTTCATACAATGTTTTTTTTGCATCCGGATCGGTGGCAATGATTTTTCCGTTGAAATGCCTTACCACCGCCGAAAGATCGCTGTTTTCGAAAATCGGCAACTTAAAGTGAGCGCCCATTGCCGCGCGCAGCGTTTTTGGCGACCAGGCAAACGCACAGTCTTTCGAAAGAAAGGCGCAATCTGCGCCGGCCGCCGCCGCCGAGCGCAGTATCGAGCCCAAGTTCCCGGTGTCCTGGATGTCTTCCAGTAGCACGCCGAACTGGGATTTTTCCGGCTGCATTTTTGATGCCGGAATATTGGCGATGGCGAGTATTCCGGCTGGGGAGGAAACTGGGGAAAGTTCATTGAACAGGGAATCGGGCAGCTGAAGCGAATTGAGAACGGGCAAGCGTTGCAGCAAACCCTGTATTTCATTGCGCTGCATGCCGCTTGCGCTAACGGCTACCATTTCAGGCGCGCCAAACATGGAACAATAAGCCGAAACCAGATGGACACCATCGAGAACAGCTTTACCGGTCTTTTTTCTCGCCCTTGACGAATGCGCGAGCCTCAGAAGCGACCTGAAAAGCGCATTTTTGCGCGACGAAATATGTTTCACGGGCCGGTTATTATCTAGGCCTCGATAGCGCAGGTACGAAAGCCGCTAAACACGTCGCGCCGATCGGGAGTGTAGAAATTGCGCCAGCTGTTGCGCAGCAGCCTCGCCCGTGTCGCGAAACACCCTCCGCGCAACACTTTATGATTGCCAAACCATGGCAACGAATACTCCGCGTATGGGTCCGCTACGAACCCCGGATAGGGAAGGAACCAGTCCGCGGTCCATTCCCAGACATTACCCAACATCTGCCTAACGCCCCATGCGCTGTCGCCTTCAGGCATCGCGCCGACGGGGACGCTGCCCGCGATAACGCCATCCAAATTGGCGTGCTTCGTCGTAGGTGGTTCGGATCCCCAGGGATAGCGCCGCTTGACCTCTATCTTGCCTGGCACCGTTGCAGCCGCCATTTCCCATTCCGCCTCGCTGGGTAGGCGCCGCCCGGCCCAGCGGCAATACGCCTCCGCCTCAAACCAGTTGACGTGAATCACAGCGCTACTACCTGGCAACGGCACCCGTTCGTTGAACTGCCGCAACAACCAGTTACCTTCTTCCTTTACCCAGTACGGGGGCGCCTCGGCACGTGCGCTTTGCCTCCACTGCCAGCCTAGTTCGGACCAGAGTTCGCGGCGCCTGTAGCCTTTGTCCTCAATAAACTCGAGGAATTCGCCGTTGCTGACTGCAGTACGCGATATGCGGAACGGTTCAATCTCAATTTCATGCGCCCATTTTTCGTTATCGAATACAAATCCATCCTGCCGCGTAGCGCCCAGCATCATGGGTCCTCCGCAAACAGCTACATCTTTAGCATCAGCGTCTAATAAATTGACTGAACTCCCGAGACCGGCGAACCCGGGCCTGGCATATCCTAGAGTTTGCCGGGTGTAGAAGAGCGCTTCGCCGTGCATGTCCTCATGGTATAGCGCGAGCCGCGCGAAATAGTCGAGCTCGTCTTCTCCGCACTCGGATTTTTCCAGAACGCGCTGCAATACTTCTTCCAAATATGCCAGCGTGTGATCCGGGTTGGGCAGCGGAAGATCCCATCGGATGTCGTGCGCGACCGCGCCCGAATCGTAAAGCCGATCCGCATCCGGCATGATGGACGGTGCCAATGCGGCCGAGCCCCTGTAACGCAGGCACCAGCGTTCCTGGAACCAGCCGATGTGTCCCAGCTCCCACAATGGAGGGTTGACAATGGCCAGCCTGGGCCCGAACCACTGCACGCCTTGGAGATCACTGATCAAAGCCAAGGTACGCGTTCTAGCGTCTAGCAGTTGCTTGCCGAGACCCGTCTCACGAAGACATAATGGCGCGTTCATTTAATCCGGGCATTGTGAAAACAATCCCGGTTATTATCGCAAGTTCACTCGCTGATGAACATCGTCATCGTTACGCCTGCGGCGGCGCCCACTCTGAGCGGGAACCTTAATACGGCGCAGAGATGGGCTCGTTTGCTGAAGCATATCGGCCATCAGGTCGAGATTGAATCCGAATGGGATGGCGCTCCTGCAGACTTGATGATCGCTCTGCACGCAGGCAAGAGCTACGGCTCAATCCAGCGCTTTGCCACCCTGGTACCGCGGCGGCCTTTGATTGTCTGTCTCACCGGCACTGATTTGTACCGCGATTTAAGGACCGATTCATCGGCGCAGAATTCGCTGGAGTTGGCAACACGTCTGGTCGTGCTGCAGGAAATGGCGTTAAAGGAACTGCCGGCCGACATGCGGCACAAAACGCATGTCATTTATCAGTCGGCAAAACCAATTCCACCCGTGGCGCCGTTAAAAAGCCAATTTGAAATTTCCGTAATTGGCCATTTGCGCGAGGAGAAGGATCCCTTCCGTTGCGCAATGGCATTGCGCTATTTGCCCCCTACCTCCCGCATTCGGGTTTGCCATATGGGCCGGGCAATGAGTGCTGAAATGAATGATCAGGCTCGCCAGTGGATGGCGCGCGAACCACGTTACCGCTGGACAGGCGAAATCCAGCATCGCGAGGTGCGCAGGCGGCTTGCGCGCAGTCGCGCCATGGTCATAAGTTCGCTTATGGAGGGCGGCGCCAATGTCATTTCAGAAGCGCTGGTAACAAACGTGCCGGTGATCGCATCGCGAGTTCCGGGCAACATCGGCATGCTGGGTGAAAAATATAACGGATACTTTACGGCCGGGGATGAGCGTGAGCTTGCTGCGCTTTTGCTATGGCTGGAAAGCAATCACGACTTTCGGACTGCGCTCAAAAACCAGTGCCGGAAGCGCGTGCCGCTCGTTCTAGAAAAATGCGAGTCGAAAGGTCTCGAAGCGTTGCTTGCAGATATCAAGCGGCAACGGCCGGGCCAAGCGTAGCGACCGCGATATTAATCAGGCCCAAGATCAAATTGGCGGCAACCAGTAGGCGAATCTGGTTCAGCGCCGCGCCTGCCGTGGCCCAATCCTGGTCTGCTATTGAACGCCGCAGCCGTCGGAACGGCGCGAAATACACGTGTACGAAAATTAGTATCATGAGAAATCCAGTGAGCATCATCGCGTAGGCGTAGCCTGGCACGCTTACGTTGCCCAGTTGCCGCATCATGTATAAACCGCTGCCGAGTATAGACGCAACTGCCAGCCACACCCAGGAAAAGAAGCGCCTCAGTACCGCCAACCAAAGTTTGAGCCTTTGGGGCGGCTCGAGCTCCTGCGCAGCGGCGGGCCGCAGCGCTAAGTAGGCGAAAAACATTCCGCCCACCCAAATCACAATCCCGAAAACATGTAAAAGTTTGGCAACGCCCATGTGTTACCTGCACGCTTTGAGAAATAGCTTTACCGGCGCAAAACTGCGGCGGTGTATTTGACATGCACCGTATATTTGCAACGCGGCAAGATGCTGCAGAGTCGGGTAACCTTTGTGCCGGTCGAAACCATATTGCGGAAAATGCCAGTGTAGCGCAAGCATTTCCGCATCGCGCGCTGTTTTGGCCAGAATCGAAGCCGCCATGATCTCCGGAATTTTACAGTCTCCCTTGACGACGGCACGTGTCGGGTAACCGAGCGTTGGACAGTGCAGCCCGTCCACCAACACGACTGCGGGTTGCAGCGCAAGACTCTCCACGGCGCGCTTCATTGCGAGTAGGCTCGCCTGGAGAATGTTTATCCGGTCGATCTCGTCCACGCTCGCCGAGGCGACTGCCCAGGCCAGCGCGCAGGATTTGATTTCCGAGGCGAGTTGTTCGCGTCGCACCGCGCTCAATTGCTTGGAATCGGCCAGGCCGAATATTTTGTTACCGGGGTTGAGCATAACGCAGGCGGCGTATACGGGACCAGCAAGCGGTCCCCGTCCGGCCTCATCCACCCCGCAAATCGGCCGTCGAATCACAAATTACCCCTTGCTTTTCCAGATACGGCATTATGGCTTGCGCTAAACGCAGCGCAGTGTCCTGTTTAAGCTTGGCATGAATTGCTGTGAATTTCCGGCGCAACCGATCGATTATCGTCTGGTCCGCGATCAGATTGAGGAGCGCTTGTGCCAGATTAGCAGGGGTTGCGTCGTCTTGCAGAATTTCAGGAACGATAAATTCGCCGGCCAGGATATTTGGCAGACCGACATAGGGCAAGTAATATCTGTTCTTGACTATGCGAAAGCTAAGGTCATTGGCCTTGTAGGTGATGACCATTGGACACTTGAGAAGTAACGCTTCAAGGGTCGCTGTTCCCGAAGCAATTAGCGCAACGTCGGCTACTTTTAGCGCGCTGTGCGTGTGCCCAAATAATACGGTAAGCGGTAAATCCTGCGCATTGTTCCGGTATAAGGCGATCTGAAACTGGTCGCGCGTTTCACGGCTATCCAGGGGCACCAGAAAATGCGCGCCGGCCTGCTCTTGCAATACACGCTTCGCGGTTTCAATAAAAGTATCCGCCATGTAATGTAACTCGTTTACCCGGCTGCCCGGTAATAGGGCGAAGACTTTCGCGTTCGCCGGCACTCGCATTTGCTCGCGAGCCGCAACACGATCGGGCACGTCAGGCAGCATTTCAGCAAGCGGATGACCGACATAAGTCACAGGTATTCCCGCTTTTTCGTAAATCGGAGCCTCAAACGGAAATAGCGTGAGCATATGCGATACTGCGCGCTTGATCTTATGAATGCGTTCGCCGCGCCATGCCCAGACAGAAGGGCTCACATAATGAATTGTGGGCACCCCGCGCTGTTTCAGTCTCTTCTCAAGGCCGAGGTTGAAATCTGGCGAGTCTATCCCGATCAAAATCTGCGGCCGGTGCAGCAGTAGGTAATTGCGCAATTTACGGCGGATCCAAATGATTTGCGGCAAGCGCGTTAAAATTTCGACATAACCATGGACGGCTAGTTTATCTATTGGAACCAGCGAATTTATTCCTGCCGCCAGCATCTTGGGTCCGCCGATGCCGATGAACTGCGCTTGAGGAAGAAAAGTTCTTAAGGCGCGGATAAGATGCCCGCCAAGCTGATCGCCGGATGCTTCAGTCGCAACTATGCCGATAACAATGCGCGGTTGATGCGCGGGATTCATGAAATATTAGCGAATTAGCCCGCGTTGGCTGTTCTCAAGAAATTCGACCAATACACGAAGTTCCGGGCATTGCTCTACTTCCGCTGCTATTGCCTGTCTGGCTTCGTCCAACGCAAGCCCGGATTTGTACAGTGTCTTGTAAGCGCGCTTGATGCCAGATATTGCTTCTGCTCCGAACCCGCGCCGTTTCAGTCCCTCAGAATTGATTCCATGGGGCCGGGCTGTGTTTCCCGACGCCGTAACGTACGGGGGAACGTCTTGTCTCACAATGCTGCCGGCTCCCAACATGCTGTGAGCTCCGATATGGCAGTATTGATGAATGCCCACAAACCCGCCGAGTACCGCGTAGTCGCCTACGTGAATGTGTCCCGCAAGATGCACGTTATTGGCGAAGATAGTATGGCTGCCGATCTGACAATCGTGCGCCAAGTGCACGTAAGCCATAACCCAATTACCGTCGCCGACCCGCGTGATACCGACGTCCTGCACCGTGCCACGGTTAAACGTGCAGAACTCGCGAATGGTGTTGCCATTGCCGATTTCCAGCCAGGTTGCTTCCCCGCCATATTTCTTGTCTTGAGGCGCATCTCCAAGTGAGACAAACTGGTAGATCCGGTTATTGGATCCGATGCGTGACGGACCTAAAATCACCGCGTGCGGGCCAACCCAAGTGCCGGCGCCGATTTCAACTTTATCGCCGATGATGCTATACGCTCCCACCTCGACATCCGGCGCGAGTTTGGCTCCCGGGTGTATGATCGCAGTCGGGTGAATCATTTCGCCCGCACGGCACAAATCAACTCCGCTTCCGCGACGACGTCGTCATCGACCTTGGCCAGGGCGGTAAATTTCCAGAAACCCTTGATATGCCGGGTTAGTGTAGCGTGAAGCAGCAGTTGATCACCCACTAGCACCGGCTTCTTGAACCTCGCGTTGTCAATGCCAACAAAATAGTAAACCGAATCCTCATTGACCTTGAAATTGTCCGTTTTGAAGGAGAGGATGGCGGAGACCTGCGCCAGAGCCTCGAGAATCATGACGCCCGGCATGATCGGCTGCTGGGGGAAGTGACCGACAAAATAGGGTTCATTAATGGTGACGTTTTTGATGGCTACGATGCTCTTCCCGGGCTCAATGGAAAGAACCCGATCCACCAGCAGAAATGGGTAGCGGTGTGGCAGGTACTGCATGATTTCGCCGACATCCATGCCGCTCACTTTGTTTTCCTTTTCGACTTTTTGCTCTGTTGTTCGAGATTGCGGACTTTTTGCGCTAATTCGTGCAGGTGGCGCAGCTGTACAGCGTTTTTTAGCCATACATTGTGCGGCTCGAACGGATAAGCCGAGGTATAGGTGCCGGCTTTGGTTATGGTTTTTCCGACCCCGGTAGCCCCCGAAATCGTCACATTATCGGCGATCTGCAAATGCCCGCTTATCATCGCTGCGCCGCCAATTCTACAGTAGCGCCCGATTTTTGTACTGCCCGCAATGCCAACGCAGCCTGCGATGGCGGTATGCGCGCCGATGCGCACGTTGTGACCGACCTGTATGAGGTTATCGAGTTTTACTCCGTCTTCAATCACCGTGTCCCCCATCGCACCCCGGTCCACGGTCGTATTTGCGCCAATTTCCACGTCATTGCCGATGATCACTCTGCCAATCTGGGGAATCTTAAGCCAATGTCCCCCATCCATGGCTATGCCAAAGCCGTCGGAGCCGATAACGACGCCGGATTGAAGCGTGACCTTGTCTCCGATCACGCAGCGGGGGTAAATCACCACGCGGGGGTGAAGAAAACACGCCTCTCCGATCGCCACACCTTCCCCCAAACAACAACCAGAGCCTACGACCGTGCGCTCCCCGATCACTACTTGTTCTCCGATAAACACATGGGCGCCTATGGTTGCCGAGGCGGGAATCTGCGCGCTGGTCGCAATCACCGCGCTGGGATGGGCGCCGGGCGGCGGTAATGCTACCGGATTAAGGAAAGCCGAAACTCTTGCGAAATAAACATAAGGATCGTTGCAGACGATACGCGGCAGTGCGGTCAAATCGCGGGATTCCCGCCCGAGAATCACCGCACCCGCCTTGGTTGTTTCTAATTGACTGCGATATTTAGGTTGCGAGAGGAACGAAAGATGCCAAGGCTGCGCGAGATCCAGCGGGGCAACTTGCGTGATCGATATATTTCTATCGCCGATGAGTTCACCGCCGAAGCGCTCGACAATGCTGCCTAAGCTGTGGCTGGTTTCCGTGTGAGACATCAATCAACGTTGCAGCTTATTTAGCGGGCGGTTCGGACAGCGCCTTGATTACCTTGTCGGTTATGTCGATTCGCGGGCTGATGTACACCGCATCCTGTAAAATTAGGTCGAATTTTTCTGTTGTGGCAATATCCTGAACGACCTTGTTGGCGCGTTCGAATACGGAAGCCAACTCTTCGTTTCTGCGCAAGTTCGCGTCTTCCCTATACTCACGCTGCATGCGCTGATAATCGAGGTTCATCCGCGCGAGATCTTGCTCCTTGGCGCGCCGCTCGGAATCGCTCATGCTCGGGTTTTCCTTATCCAGGGTCGCTTGCAGGTCCTTGATCTGCTGACCGGCCTTTTGCAGCGCCTGTTCCCGCACCGCAAACTCCTTTTCAAGTTTCTTTTGGGCCTTGATTGCCGGGACGGCTTCGCGCAATACCCGCTCAAGATTCACTACGCCGATCTTGATCTGATCGCCCGCTTCAACATTGAAGGCAAGTAAGGCCAACGCGCCAGCCAAAACGAATTTTAAAGTTTTCAACTTCAATCTCCTTACAATCGGGCCTAGAACGAGGTTCCAAATGTGAACTGGAAGCGCTGTATTTTATCACTATTGAACTTCCGTAGCGGCTGCGCGACGCTGACTTTGAGCGGTCCAAATGGCGAGGTCCAAGAAACGTCCAGCCCAGCTGAGACGCGCAGGGTGCTGAAATTCCACGTATCGGCCACGGTGCCGGTGTCCACAAAGGTACCCAGTCTCAGGGCTTTTATGTCGCTGAAACCCGGCATGGGGAACAAAACTTCACTGGTTCCCACTATCTGCCGAGTACCGCCTACGGCATTGCCGTAAATGTCTACCGGACCAATAGAGTTGGTACTAAATCCCCGCACCGAAGTGCTGCCCCCAGCAAAGAAATTCTTGTAAAAAGGCAACGACTGTCCGCCGTAACCATCGCCCATACCGAGTTGTCCGTTAAGAAACAGCGTAAAGGTCTTGCTGAGCGGATAATAATATTGCTGCTGATAGGAAATCTTGTAATACTTTAGCTGCTCCGCCGGCAAGCCTATTTCTGCGCCAAACCTGAGCAATAAACCACTGGTGGTGTAAATCAAGCTATCGCGACCGTCATGCGAAAAACCAACACTCAATGGCATTGTTGTTGTAACGCTACCAAATTCATCGACAAATTGAATATATTCCGGCGGACTGGTTGCGAAGACCTCGGTACTGGTTTCCTCGATCCCGAGTCCGTAATTGATGGTGTCATATTCGGTCACGGGTACGCCAAAACGAACCGCTCCGCCAATTGTTGATGTGTCATATGGCGCGGAGCTAGTTGACTCCGTGTTAGTGGTGCGCTTGTACATATCGACTCCAAAGCTCACCCCGTTTATGGTGAAATAAGGGTCGGTCCAGGACAGCGAGTACACTCTGTTCACGCTGCCGCTGTTGACCGCCAGATTAACCATGTTGCCGGAGCCAAATATGTTGTTTTGCGATACCGATGCGGAGAGGATGATACCTTCAGAGTCGGAATATCCCACACCGAGTAATACGTTGCCTGTGGCCTTTTCGGTGACGCTGAAATTCACGTCAACCTGGTCGGTGGTGCCGGGCACAGCCGGTGTTTCGACATTCACGTCGGAAAAGTAACCCAGCTTGTCGATGCGCTGCTTGGAACGAGTGATCAGATCGGCGTTATACCAAGCGCCTTCCAGTTGCCTGATCTCGCGGCGTATCACTTCATCACGGGTGCGCGTGTTGCCGATAATATTGACCCGGCGCACGTAAACCCTGCGTCCCGGGTCGATAAAGAAGGTAAAGGCAACTTGTCGTTTTGCCTTATTGACTTCGGGCACCGCATTTACGTTGGCAAACGCGTAGCCGTAATTGCCCAGTTTGTCGGCAATGGCTTTGCTGGATTCGGTTAGTTTTTCCCGCGAAAACACGTCGCCGGGTTCAAGTTTAATGAGTTTACGCATCTCGGCTTCCGGCAGCAGCAGCTCGCCGGCAAGCTTGATACTCGATACTGTGTATCTGGGACCTTCCGTGATGGTGATTGTGATGTAAATATCCGCCTTGTTCGGCGTGATCGACACCTGCGTGGAATCTATGTTGAACTCAATGTATCCACGATTGAGATAGTAGGAACGCAAGGTTTCGAGGTCACCGGCAAGCTTCTGCTTGGAGTACTGATCGTTTTTAGTGAAAAAAGTAAGCAATCCCGGGGTCGTCAACGTGAATAGATCCAGGAGTTCCTTCTGCGGAAATGCATGGTTACCCACGATATTGATTTGCCGGATCTTGGCGACCTCGCCTTCGGATATGTCGAACGTAATTGCGACCCGGTTGCGTTCCAAAGGAGTAACGGTGGTGGTGACGGTTGCGGCATACCTGCCGCGGGCGATGTACTGTCGCTTAAGCTCCTGCTCGGCTCTATCTAGAAGCGCCTTGTCAAAAATCCTCGATTCCGCCAGGCCGACCTGCCTCAGGCTTTTTTTCAAGTCATCGCTGCTTATATCCTTGGCGCCATTTATATTTATTTGTGCAATGGCCGGACGCTCTTGCACAATGACAATCAGCACATCGTTTTGCACTTCCAACCTTACGTCCTTGAAGAATCCGGTCGCGAATAGCGCCTTAATGGCTGCCGCGGCCTTGTCATCATTCATGAAGTCACCCACCTTTACGGGCAGGTAGCTAAAAACCGTTCCGGCTTCAGTGCGTTGTATTCCTTCTACCCTGATATCTTTGATTACGAAAGGCTCGAACGCCTGCGCAGTTGCGGTACATAAGCACAGCAACAAGATTACCAGACAAAATTTTTTCATTGTCTTTTATTAGCCGGTAATCAGGCGACTTATATCATTGTAAAGCGCGAAAGCCATCAATACGGACAATAACGCGATACCGACATGCTGGCCAATTTGTTGGGCTTTTTCCGAAACCGGCCTTCCCTTGACGATTTCCACAACGTAATACATCAAGTGTCCTCCATCGAGCAGCGGCACCGGCAGCAAATTGAGCACTCCCAGGCTGATACTGATTAACGCAAGGAAACTCAAATATGCCTCCCAACCGAGTTGAGCTGATTGCCCCGCATAATCAGCGATCGTGATGGGCCCACTTACATTTCTCCATGAAATCTCTCCCACCAGCATTTTGCCCAGCATTTTCAGGCTAAACACGGACGTTTCCCAGGTTTTTTCCACTGATTTCGACAATGCCCGCCCGAAGGAATAGCGCTCCTCGGCAAGAAGTCTTTGTAGAGCCGCCGGGTCGATTTTTGGTGCTGCGCCAATTCTTCCAATTTTTTCGCCGTTATCCGCGACCGAATCGGTTGTAAGCGAAATGGCCAGTCGCGCGTCGCCGCGCTTGATCTCAAACTCGAGGTCTTGCGAAGGATGACTTCGCACGATCCGCACTACGTCGTCCCAAAGGGTTACTCTCTGGCCGTTAATTGCAAGGATCTGGTCCCCGGGCTTAAGACCGCCGCGCGCGCCCGGCCCGCCTGCGACCAGCTGCCCAATAGTCGGTTCCACCCGAGGTTGGTATCGTGTCAAGCCCAGTATTTTCATAAAATCGGCATCGAGGTCCGAACCCGTCAATCCGCTTAAATCCAGTTTGTGCCACGTAATCTCGCCTCGCGGATTACTCACCTCGACGTTCACCAAAGATCTCTGCACCGCCTGCTGCAACAGTGCCCAGCGTACATCCTGCCAGGTAACCATGGCCTCGCCGTTGATCCTGAGAATGGTTTCTTCCTCCTTGAAGCCCGCAAGCGCCGCAGGAGTCGCTGCCGGCGCCGGTCCGATGATCGGTTTCAGACCGGGCACGCCATGGATGAATAGAGCCCAATACAACAGTATCGCCAGCAGAAAATTTGCCATCGGGCCTGCCAACACGACCGCGAAGCGTCTGTAAACCGGCTGCCGGTTGAACGCGCGAGCTAAATCACTTGGCGCCACCTCGCCCTCATTCTCGTCAACCATTTTGACGTAGCCGCCGAACGGAAATGCCGCCAGCACCCATTCAGTGCCTTCTTTCACAAAACGCCGCTTCCATAACGGGGTGCCGAATCCTATTGAGAAGCGCAATACCTTCACACCGCACAAGCGCGCCAGCCAGTAATGCCCCAATTCGTGAAACACGATGAGCAAACCAAGGGCAAGGGCAAATGCGGCTAGTGTATAAAGCAGGTTCATAACAAGGCTGAGTTTAGTGCATACAAAAACATAAATGGGGTTAGCGCGCCGTCCCGGCTGCAAACTGGGGCAGCGATGCTGCGAGCCACTCCTCGGCGCAAGCGCGCGCCGTACGGTCTGCGTCCAGGACATCTTCAAGGCAGCCGACGGATTTCACGCTCATCTTGTCCAGAACCGCCTCAATTAACAGGGGTATGTATTTGTACGGCATGCGTTCGGCGAGAAAATTCGCTACTGCAACTTCGTTTGCCGCGTTTAATATGGCAGGCGCCGCCTCTCCGCGCTGCAAAGCCTGGTAAGCAAGTCGCAGGCATGGGAAACGGTTTAAGTCCGGTGCATGGAAATTGAGCGTGCCTACTTTAAACAAATCCAGTGGCTGCACTCCGGCCTCAATACGCGCCGGATACGCCAGAGCGCATGCAATCGGTGTGCGCATGTCCGGATTTCCGAGTTGCGCGATTACCGAACCGTCCACGTACTCGACCAAAGAGTGAATCACGCTCTGCGGGTGTATCACGACTTGAATTTGCTTCTCTTGCGCATTGAACAGCCAGTGCGCCTCGATGACTTCCAGGCCCTTATTCATCATCGTAGCTGAATCGACGGAAATTTTACGCCCCATAACCCAGTTGGGATGTGCGCAGGCTTGATCTGGGGTAATGTGCTCCAGTTCGCTAATAGGAGTGGAGGAAAAAGGTCCGCCCGATGCGGTGAGCAGAATGCGCTTGACTCCAACTGCCCCAAGATCGCCGGTGAAACTAGGTGGCAACGCCTGGAAAATGGCATTGTGTTCACTGTCCACCGGCAACAAGGTTGCGTGGTTCCGTCGCACTGTTTCCATGAAAAGGCTTCCAGACATCACCAATGCCTCCTTGTTGGCAAGCATTACGCGTTTACCCGCTTTGGCGGCGGCAAGCGTAGGGCGCAAGCCGGCCGCACCCACGATGGCCGCCATTACCGCGTCGACTTCCGGTAACCCCGCGACTCGTTCGAGTGCTGCTGCACCCTGTAGCACCTGGGTGGTAAGACCCGCTTTTTTTACCAAGATCTGCAGCTTCTCGGCGCCGCTCTCATCGCGCAGCACCGCATAATCCGGAGCAAAGCGGCGGCATTGTTCGAAGAGGCTTTCGACTTTATTCCCAGCAGTGAGCGCCACGACCTTGAAACGGTCAAGGTGGCGCGCGATTACATCGAGCGTGTTTACACCGATACTGCCGGTGGAACCGAGTACCGTTATGTTTTGCATGTCGCGTTTTCAAGCTCGGTAAAATATAAAAAACGCCAACACGGGCAAACTTGAAATCAAGCCATCTATCCGGTCCAGGATGCCGCCGTGGCCCGGCAAGATCGATCCACTGTCTTTGACTCCGGCGTGTCGCTTGAGCAAAGATTCAAACAGATCCCCTATGATACTCAAACCAGTGATGATCCAGTGCGCTATCAGCAGCAAATAAGCCGGCACCACCCTGCCGAACGCATTGACGCCGTGATTGCCGCTGAGCGCGACAACGGCGATAGCGTACGCGCTGACTGCAATAAATGCCCCGTATATGCCTTCCAAAGTCTTGCCCGGGCTAATAGTGGGGGCAAGTTTGTGCTTGCCGAACTTTTTGCCGCAGAAGTATGCCGCAGTATCCGCCACCCAGACTACCGACAGCATCCACAAGATCAACGATGCTGCGATTTCTCGAAGTTGCACCAGTGCGAGCCACGCCGTAACCAGCACCAATAAGCCGATCAATGCGAGCCACGCTTTGCTCGGATGCCATCGGTAAACCAGCCATAGCGGCGCCGCCAACACCCAAAATGCCAATGACAAAGCATAAATAGCAATGCTCAAATCGCTGACAGGGGCATTCTGCAGAAGCCTCAGTGCCGGGATCAGCACCGAGCAAGCAGCAACGACCGCAATGACAAATAACAGCTGGGCAGACTTTGACATCTGCGCCAGCCGCGCCCATTCCCGTGCAGCAAATACTGTGATCAATAAAGCCAGCAGCGCCCAGCCTTGAAGCGGCAGATAAAACAGCGCGGCGAGGAATGGCGGCAGCAGAAGAATTACTGTGATGACCCGGGTCTTAAGCATTCTGCTTGGCGCGCCGCAGCAGGTTAGCGTGGTCCACCGCATCAGCTTTTGCTGCAGGTGACCGTGCTTTTTCAAGCTGCTCGCTAGTGCGGCCAAAGCGTCTTTCACGTTGCTGATAGGAGACTATGGCAAGATCCAAAGATTGCGAATCGAAGTCAGGCCATAGCGTCTCGGTAAAATACATTTCGGTATAAGCCATCTGCCACAGCAGGAAATTGCTGATGCGCTGCTCTCCGCCGGTACGAATGAAAAGGTCTGGCTCAGGGGCGTAATGCATCGCCAGATATGGCGCAATATGGTTTTCATCGAACCCTTTGGCTCGCTCCGGATGTTCCGCAAGCATGCGCTGTACCGCCTGCATAATATCCCAGCGCCCGCCGTAGTTTGCGGCGACGGTCAACGTCAGCATGGTATTGTTGGCGGTCAGACGTTCCGCTTCGCGGATCAGATTGCTCAGCCGCGCCTCGAAACGGCTAATGTCACCCACCACCTTAAAGCGCATATTGTTTTCGTGCAGCTTGATGACTTCCTGCTCCAACGCAAGTATGAACAATTGCATCAACAGCGAGACTTCTTCCTTTGGGCGGCGCCAGTTTTCGCTGCTGAATGCGAACAACGTGAGAAACTCCACTCCCTTATTAGCGCAGGCCTTGACCACTTCTCTCACCGCCTCGACTCCGCGCTGGTGGCCCGCCATACGGGGCAGAAAGCGCCGCTTGGCCCACCTACCATTTCCATCCATAATTATGGCGATATGGCGTGGAATTTTTCCTACCTTCGGGATCTCTTTGGTTGAGTTGGAAAATACGTTCACCGGGCTACACCGCGATCAAATCGGCTTCCTTGCCTTGCAAGGCCTTATCTATTTCAGAAATAAAACGGTCGGTAAGTTTTTGTATTTCGTCCTGCGACCGGCGCTCCTGATCTTCCGAAATGATTTTTTGCTTGAGAAGATCCTTCATTGCAGTGTTGGCGTCACGCCGGATATTGCGCACTGCTACGCGCGCATTCTCCGCCTCGTGCCTTACTACTTTTATCAGATCCCTGCGGCGTTCTTCTGTCAGCGGCGGCATCGGCACGCGTATTACATCACCCGCAGTCGCCGGATTAAGTCCGAGATCGGATTCACGAATCGCTTTTTCAATGATGCTCACCATTTTCTTTTCCCAGGGGTGAACGCTGACGGTGCGCGCGTCGAGCAGAGTCACGTTGGCCACCTGGTTCACCGGCATCTGCGTCCCGTAATAATCGACCATTACGTGGTCCAGGATTCCGGCATGCGCCCGCCCGGTCCGCACCTTACTGAGATCGCTCCTAAGCGTTTCCAGCGTCTTCTGCATTTTCTGCTCCGCGGATTTTTTTACATCTGCCGTCATGCTCGATCCTTTTGTTGCTGGGATTATAGCCCACCTTGATGATCAAGAGTGAACTAGCGTCCCTTCGTCTTCACCCAGCACTACGCGTTTTAGAGCATAGGGTTTTAATATGCTGAATACGTTGACCGGGAGTTTTTGATCGCGGCACAAGGTCAACGCCGTAGCATCCATTACTTTTAGGTTTTTAACGATGGCTTCGTCAAACGAGAGTTTCTGGTAACGCATGGCATCAGAGTGAGTTTTCGGGTCTTCAGTGTAAACGCCGTCCACTTTAGTCGCTTTCAACACGATGTCTACATTCATTTCCATACCTCTTAATGCCGCCGCAGTGTCCGTGGTAAAAAATGGATTACCGGTTCCTGCGGCGAATATCACCACTTTTCCCTCTTCCAAATAACGCATGGCTTTTCCGCGAATATAAGGTTCGACCACCTGCTCAATGTTGAGTGCCGATTGCACACGGCTGTTGACTCCCGCTTGGCGCATCACATCCTGCAATGCCAGGGCGTTTATGACAGTGGCAAGCATGCCCATGTAATCCGCCGTAGCGCGGTCCATGCCGGATGCGCCGGGAGCCACACCGCGAAAGATATTACCGCCACCAATCACTACCGCGACCTGCACCCGGAGGTTAAGTACTTCGTTAATTTCCGAGACGATGCGCTCCAGCGTGGCGCGATTGATTCCGTACCGATCCTCCCCCATTAGCGCCTCGCCGCTGAGTTTCAGCAGGATGCGCCGGTATGCCGGGGCGGCTGCGATCATGCACGTCCAACTTGCGCCATAACTTCGGCTACAAAATCAGTGGCTTTCTTTTTCATTCCTTCGCCTACTACGTAAAGATAAAATGCGTTTACTCTGGCGCCCCTTGCGGCGAGCAGTTTTTGCACGCTCTGCTCGGGATCTTTGACAAAAGGCTGGCCAAGCAACGTGACTTCAGCCAAGTATTTGGCAATTTTCCCTTCCACCATTTTCTCGATTATGTTTGCGGGTTTCCCCGATTCGCCAGCCTGTGCCATATAGATTTCGCGCTCTCTGGCCACCATCTCGGCCGGTACCTGCTGTTTGGACACGCAAAGCGGCTTGTTCGCCGCAATATGCATCGCTAAGTCCTTGCCCAGAACCGCGTCCCCTCCCTCGTAGTCCACAAGCACACCGATCTTGTTCCCATGCAAGTAGGACGCCAGGTGACCGGCGGTCTGCATCCGAGCATAGCGTCGCACATTGATGTTTTCACCCAGTTTCATAACCAGTGCCTTGCGTGCGCCTTCCACAGTTTCATTCGAGCTAAATTTAGTTTCAGCAAGCACCTCATTGTTCGCCGGGTTGGTTTGTGCAATGCATTGCGCCAGGGCCGTGACAAAATCCTTAAAATGCGCGTCTTTCGCCACGAAATCCGTCTCGCAGTTTACTTCAACCAGCGCGCCGATTTTGCCCGCCGGATCTACGAAGGCGCCGACTGCACCTTCTGCCGCAAGGCGCCCGGCCACCTTGCTTGCTTTTGCCCCGCTCCGTATGCGCAGCAAATCCTCCGCAGCCCGGATATCGCCGTTGGCGTCGGTAAGCGCCTTTTTACACTCCATCATTCCGAGCCCTGTCATTTCGCGTAACTCTTTCACCATGTTTGCGGTGATTTGTGCCATGCTTTGCTCCGTGGTTAGGTTTTAAAAAAAAAGGGCTTGCGCCCTTTTTTTGGTCTACTCAATAGGGCGCTCTTCCCCGGGTTCGAGTTCCACGAATTCATCGCTGACAATTTCACGGATGATTTGACTGCGTCCCTCTAGAATGGCATCGGCCGCCCCGCGAGCGTAAAGGCGTATAGCGCGACTCGAATCATCATTACCGGGTATCACGTAAGCAATATTCTCCGGGTTGTGGTTGGTATCTACAACGCCAACCACCGGAATTCCGAGCTTGTTTGCTTCGGCCACCGCGCCTTTCTGGTAACCGATGTCTATCACGAACAACGCATCAGGAAGGCTATTCATGTCCTTGATGCCGCCAAGGCTGCGTTCGAGCTTTGCCATTTCACGCTGGTAGCCGAGGGCTTCCTTTTTAGGCATTTTCTCAAAGGCGCCCTCCTGCAGCATGTTTTGCATATCCTTAAGGCGCTTGATGGACTGCTTTACGGTTTTGAAATTCGTCAACATGCCGCCCAGCCAACGGTAATCTACAAAAGGCGCACCACAGCGCAACGCTTCTTCCTTGATGATTTCCCGTGCTTGGCGCTTGGTGCCAACAAACAGTGTCGTTCCCTTATTGGCTGCGAGATCCCGCAAAAACTTTAGCGCTTCGTGATACAGGGCCAGCGATTTTTCCAGATTGATGATATGAATTTTATTACGATGACCGAAGATATAAGGGGCCATCTTGGGATTCCAATACCGGGTTTGATGCCCGAAATGAACACCCGCTTCCAGCATTTGTCGCATTGTGACCGACATGAAAACGTTCTCCTGTAAGGGTTAGGGAGCCGGCGATTTCAATCTCATGGGCGGCTCCGGGCCTCCACCCGCTTAAACATCTTTACTCGCGAACGAGCACCCTATACTTTGCGGGTGTGGGAATTTTTAGCATTGCTGGCGAAAACACTTCTCTACCAGGCAATCTAATTTTTCATTATAACATTTCTCGAAAATAACCCTCAACCGCAATGGCATGCCGGTCGATTGCGGCGCGAGGAATTCGCCGGCGTGGAGCTTAAATTGCCTTATCGTGCGCGTTCCACTATTCTTAAACTTTTTCGGCAGACGGCACTCATGGCGATCAGTATCAAATCCCAAGACGAAGTCGAGAAGATGCGTGTTGCGGGACGCCTCGCCGGCGAGGTCCTAGATTACATCACTCCGTTCGTTAAGCCGGGAATTACCACTGGCGAACTGGACCAACTGTGCCACGATTATATGGTCAGTGTTCAACACACCGTACCCGCTCCGTTGAACTACGCGCCGCCCGGTTACGCGCCATATCCGTGCTCCATCTGTACCTCGGTAAACCACGTAGTCTGCCATGGTGTTCCGGGCGACAAAAAACTGAAACCTGGAGATATTCTTAATATTGATATCACTGTTATCAAAGACGGCTATCACGGGGATACCAGTCGCATGTTCTGCGTGGGCGAGCCTTCGATCCAGGCCAAAAGACTTTGCGACGTCACGTATCAGTGCATGTGGTTGGGAATTGAAACTGTCAAACCCGGCGCGCAGTTGGGGGACGTCGGCTACGCCATCCAATTTCACGCAGAGAGCTTTGGCTACAGCGTCGTGCGCGAATTCTGCGGACACGGCATAGGCCGGAACTTTCACGAAGAACCGCAGGTTCTGCACTACGGCAGACCGGGAACGGGTCTGACGCTGGTGCCCGGCATGACCTTCACAATCGAGCCGATGATCAATGCCGGAAAACCCGACATCCGCCAGCTTAAAGACGGATGGACAATTGTTACCAAGGATCACAGTCTCTCTGCGCAATGGGAACACACGGTATTGGTGACTGAAACCGGCTATGAGGTGCTAACCTTATCGGAGGGCGCGCCCGCAACTCCGGCGCATTAATTGCGCATGCTTTCCTCGACCTCACTCTCCGCACGTGTGCAAACCGAAATCACGCTTACCCAGTGGAAACAGCTGCTTCAGGAACGCCGTTCGGCTTTGCAAAGCGAGTATCAGAAACGTCCCTCTCCACAGCGCCTGCTTGATTCCCACCGCCGGCTGATTGACGAAATCCTGCAAAATATCTGCCGGGTCTTGGATTTGCCTAAGACCCTTTCGTTGCTTGCAGTGGGCGGTTACGGGCGCAGGCAGCTTTTCCCTTATTCGGATATCGATCTTTTGGTTCTGCTCAGCAAAGATGCGGATCTTATCCTGCGCGAGCAATTGGAGAGATTCATCAGTCTGCTTTGGGATATTGGCTTGGAAGTAGGCCACAGCGTGCGCACCATCGAAGAATGCCAGGAGCAAGCGCGCAAAGACGTTACCGTGCAGACCACGTTGATGGAAGCGCGGTTGCTTTTCGGCAGTCCCAGTTTATTCGAGAAGTTTTCCCGGGCAATGCTAGCAACAATGGACAGATTTGCTTTTTTCCAGGCCAAACAACTGGAACAAGACCAGCGCCACGCGCGCTTTTACGATACAGCAAACAACTTGGAACCCAACTTGAAAGAAAGCCCGGGCGGATTGCGCGATTTGCAGAACATTTTATGGATCAGCCAAGCTTGCGGTCTGGGCACCTCCTGGCAAGCTCTGGCCAAACACGCGCTGGTTACCCGACACGAAGCGCGCCAGATCAAAAGTCACGAATTGTTCCTGCAAGACTTGCGGATCCGGCTGCATTATATTGCCGGCCGCAGGGAAGACCGTCTGCTGTTCGACCATCAGGGTACGCTGGCCCAGCAACTTGGATTGAGGGACACGGGAAACCACCGCGCCAGCGAAATTCTGATGCAACGTTACTATCGCACCGCCAAGTCGGTCAATCAGCTTAATACCATTTTGCTGCAAAATCTGCGCGCTCGACTTGCGCCCGCTGTTTCCGTCTCTGCGTTGCCGCTGAACGAGCGCTTCCAGCAGCGCGGCGAATTGTTGGAAGCTCGTGCCGAAGATCTATTCGAGCGGCAGCCGTCGGCGATCCTAGAAAGTTTCGTGCTGCTGCAGGAACACCCGGAATTAAAGGACATGAGCGCCGCCACCCTGCGGGCACTGTGGCGCGCCAGAACAAAAGTTAATCAGGCTTTTCGTCGTGATCCGAGAAACCGCGCGCTTTTCATGAGTATATTGCGCCAACCATCCGGCATTACCCGCGAACTGCGCAGGATGAACCGTTACGGGATACTCGGGCGTTACCTCCCGGCATTTGGCCGAGTCGTAGGCCAAATGCAGCACGATTTATACCATGTGTACACTGTGGATGAACATATTTTGAAGGTGGTGCGCAATCTGCGGCGCTTCACTATGGCCGAATTCGCACATGAATATCCTTTGTGCAGCCGCCTGATGAGTGAATTCCCGAGGCAGGAAGTGCTGATTCTCGCAGGCTTGTTTCACGATATTGCCAAGGGCCGCGGTGGTGACCATTCGCATCTCGGCAGTGTTGACGCGAAGCTTTTTTGCAAGCAGCACGGATTAACGGCTGAAGACGGCGATCTGGTGGCATGGTTGGTGGAAAATCACCTGGTCATGTCGTCCACGGCGCAAAAAAAAGATTTGTCGGACCCCGAAGTGGTTTCCGCGTTTGCCTCACACGTCGCAAGCGAGCGCCGACTTACTGCGCTGTATTTGCTCACGGTGGCAGACATACGCGGCACCAGTCCCCACGTATGGAACGCCTGGAAAGCCAAACTCTTGGAAGACCTGTACTGGGCCGCGCGCCGGCAGATGAGCGGAGACATCGCTACGCACGACGTACATTTACAGTCGCGCCAGACTAAAGCGCTCGAAATCATCCGCCTTTATGCGCTGGGCGAACATGCGCATGAAGCGTTGTGGTCGGAGCTCGATACCGCTTATTTCTTGCACCACGACGCCCAGGAAATCGCCTGGCATACCCGGCAACTCTGGGCCAAGGTGCGCACGCCGGCACCGGTTGTTAAAGCCAGGCTCTCGGCCATCGGCGAAGGCTTGCAGGTATTGATTTATACGCCCGATCAGAAAGGATTATTCGCTCGTATTTGCGGTTTTTTCGAGCGCATCAATTACAATATTGTGGAAGCTAAAATCCATACTACGCGGCACAACTATGCGCTCGATAGCTTTTTGGTGCTCGATCCGGCGAATAAAACCGGTCATTACCGTGACCTGATTGGATTCGTTGAGAACGAGCTCGCGCGCCGCATCGCGATACAGGCCCCGCTGGAGCCACCGCTCAAAGGCCGCTTGAGCAGGCACGTGAAGCATTTTCCGATTGCCCCAGAGGTCAGCATCAGGCAGGACGAAAGAGGCGCCTACTATGTGATGTCGGTCACGGCGGGGGACCGTCCGGGCCTGCTGTACAGCATCGCTCTCGTTCTCGTAAATTACAGCGTCGTCGTTCACAGTGCGAAAATCAATACGCTGGGCGAGCGCGCCGAGGACGTATTTCTAATCAGTGGAGACGTGCTCGCGGATCCCAAAGCCGTTGTGCGCCTGGAAGGTGAGATGCTGGATGCACTCGCCGCCTAGAAAGTCGCTACTCGTCCTGATCAAGCTGGCCGGGAAATAGCACTTCGTTGTAACCAAAGTTGCGCATGTCGCGAATACGCATCGGATACAGTATTCCCTGGACGTGATCGCATTCATGCTGTACCACCCGCGCATGAAATCCATTTACGGTGCGCTCGATGGTCTTGCCATACTGATCGCAGCCTTGATAGCGCAAGCGCTTGTAACGTGGCACCAGGCCGCGCATGCCGGGGATGCTGAGGCAGCCTTCCCATTCCTCTTCCATTTCCTGGCCTAATGGCTCGATCTTGGGGTTGACGAGTACGGTATACGGCACTTCCTCGGCGTCCGGATACCTCGGGTTGCGCGTTACCCCGAAGATCACAACCTGCAGGCCAATACCGATCTGCGGCGCGGCAAGTCCGGCGCCGTTCAGGGCGTCCATGGTATGCCGCATGTCCTGAATTAATTCCTGCAATTGCGGCGTGTCAAACGCCGTAACCGGTTTCGAAACTTCAAACAGGCGCGGGTCGCCCATTTTCAATACTGTTTTAACCGCCATCGTGCTCAATCAATTTCTCAAGTATGATTTTTACCCGATCCAACGATTCCTGCATGGTAGCTTCCAGGTTTTCGAATTGGATCTCGCGCTCGCTTGTACCCTTCCCTGCCGCATAATTCGCCACCACTGCGACCGTGGCATAGCACATCTCCAGTTCCTTGGCAAGCGCCGCCTCCGGCATGCCGGTCATGCCCACCATGTCCGCGCCGTCCCTTTCAAGACGGCTGATTTCAGCCGCGCTTTCCAGACGCGGGCCCTGAGTAGCACCGTACACGCCGCCCCTTACAGTTTTTTGTTTGGCGGCTTCTGCCGCCGTTATTATTAGTTGGCGCAGCTTTTCGCAATAAGGCCACGTGAAATCAATGTGTGTGACCGGTTTTTCAGTGCTGTCAAAGAAAGTCGATTGGCGTCCATGCGTGTAATCAATGATCTGGTCAGGTATCGCAATAGTGCCCGGCGTCAAATCTGGGCGTATACCGCCGACCGAAGCTACCGACACCACGTGAGTAACGTGTTGCGTATGCAGCGCCCAGATATTAGCGCGGTAATTTACCTGATGCGGCGGTATGGTATGGCCATAACCGTGGCGCGCGAGGAAAATTACGTCATACCCTTTGATCTGGCCAAAGGTCAATGCGCCCGAGGCTTCACCGTAAGGCGTGCGAATTATCCTTTGATGGGACATTTCCAGATTGGCGAGCTTGGTGAGGCCGGTACCGCCGATTATCGCGAGCATACGGAGCAAATCCCAGAGGTTTTTCGGAAACGATTTATTTTAGCGCATAGATCGCGGGCAAATTGCGCCAAGCCCCGTAAACGTCCATGCCGTAACCAAAAACATACCGATTAGGCACGGTCACTCCGACGAAATCCGCGTGAATCGGTTTGGGTTTCCCGGTATCTTTATCGGCAAGCACCGCGCTAAAAAACGACTTTGCGCCGGCATTCAAAATTCTGTCGCGAATTGCGGCAAGCGTTTGTCCTTCATCGAGAATATCATCTAGCACCAGTATTGTCCTTCCCTTCACGTTCTCCCGCGGCGCGACCTTCCAGTTAATGTTTCCACCGCGGGTATTGTCGTCGTAACGCGATACGTGAACGTAGTCGAAATCCATCGGAAAATTGAGCAGCGGTAGCAGATGCCCGGTGAATACCACTGATCCTCCCATCACGCTCAATACCAAGGGTTGTTTCTTGGAGAGTTTTGCCGAAATCTCGAGCGCTACGCGCTTTACCGCATTAGACACGACAACGGCGGAACACACCTGTTCCGCCGCATCGAGAATATGCTGGGCTTTTCGGTATGTAAGCTTCACGCAAGATACAGCACTAGATAAGCCCGCAAATTATACCCGGCCCGATTTGGGCACGCGACAACCCAGCGAAGTAAGATATGAACTGAACTCCTCTCCGACCTCAGGATGTTTTACGGCAAACGCCATGGTGGCCATAAGATAGCCCAGCTTAGAACCGCAATCATAGCGTGTGCCGTCGAATTCGTAGGCAAATACTTTTTCCTCCTTGAGCAGCGAGGCAATACCGTCGGTAAGTTGAATTTCTCCGCCTGTGCCGGGTTTTACTTTGCGCAGATGGTGAAATATTCGCGGGGTCAAGATGTAACGCCCCACCACGCCAAGATTCGACGGCGCTTTGCCGGGTTTGGGTTTTTCCACTACGCCGGTAATGAGATGAAGCTTTGCTGCCACTAACGACTTGCTCTTAATAATCCCGTAACGCGAGGTGTCCTCACGTGCCACTTTCTGTACGCCCAATATTGAACGCCGGTGGACATGGTAAATTTTGGCCATCTGCTGAATTGCCGACGGATTGGCGTCAATCAGGTCGTCCGCAAGGATAACCGCGAATGGCTCGTCACCAATAACATTCGCCGCGCACAGCACGGCATGCCCCAGACCGAGCGCCCTGGGTTGACGCACATAGGTGCAGCTCGCGTGCCTCGGTATGATATTCCTCACGGATTTGAGCAGCTCCTGCTTGCCTTTGGCCTGCAACTTCGCTTCGATTTCATCAGCCTCGTCAAAATGGTCCTCGATAGCGCGCTTCCCACGGCCGGTAATGAACACGAGTTCGGTTATGCCTGCCTGCACCGCTTCCTCAACGGCGTATTGAATTAAGGGCCGGTCGACAATGGGAAGCATTTCTTTCGGGCTCGCCTTGGTCGCAGGTAAAAAACGGGTGCCCATTCCGGCCACCGGAAATACCGCCTTGCGGATTTGACTCAGGATTTTTTTTCTGGATCCCAAGTTAGTTTCCGAGAAGCTTCAACAAGCCTGCTTCGTCAATTATTTTCACATTCAGTTGCCGCGCTTTGTCAAGCTTACTGCCGGGATCCACCCCCGCAACAACATAATCGGTCCGTCCCGACACACTGCCGGTTACTTTGCCTCCGCGCATTTCGATTTTGTATTTTGCGTCCTCGCGAGTTAGATGTGGAAGCGTGCCGGTCAATACAAAAATCTTGCCGCTGATCGCGCCTTTCTGCGCAAGCTGCACGCTTTTGCCTTCATCCCACCTTACCCCTCTATCACGCAGCTGTTCAATTACTTCGCGATTATGCGGCTCGGCGAAGAACCGCACAATGCTTTGCGCCACAACCGGACCGACATCGGGAACCTGCCGCAGCCTGTCCTCGTTGGCCTGCATCAACTTGTCAAAGCTGCCGAAATGCAGCGCTAGGTCTTTGGCAGTCGCTTCCCCGACATTGCGAATGCCTAAGGCGTAGATAAAACGCGGTAAAGTCGTGTGTTTACTTTTCTCGATTGCTGCAGTCACATTGGCCGCTGATTTTTTAGCCATTCGTTCCAGGCCGGCTAACGTGGTCTCGTCCAATGTGTAAAGATCGGCGGGAGTCCGGGTGATTGCATTGTCGACCAGTTGGTCCACCAGTTTTTCCCCGAGCCCTTCAATATCCATGGCGCGCCTTGAAGCAAAGTGCAACAAAGCCTGTTTACGCTGGGCACTACAAAACAGTCCAGCAATGCAACGCGCCGCCGCTTCGTCTTCAAATCGCACTACTCTGGAGCCGCACACCGGGCATTTTTCCGGCATTACGAATCGGCGCGCCGTTTTTGGCCGCTTCTCGCTGACGACGGCAACGATCTCGGGTATCACATCACCTGCGCGCCTGATAATTACGGTATCGCCGATTCGGATTCCCTTGCGCCTGATTTCGTCTTCGTTGTGCAATGTCGCATGAGACACGGTGACGCCGCCCACGAATACCGGCTTCAACAACGCAACCGGGGTGAGCACGCCGGTGCGACCTACCGAGACTTCTATATCCAATACTTCGGTAAGCTCTTCATGCGCGGGAAACTTGTGTGCCAGAGCAAAACGCGGCGCACGCGCGACAAATCCTAATTTGTTTTGCAATGCGATATCGTTAACTTTGTAGACCACTCCGTCGATCTCATAAGGCAACTTGTCGCGCATCGCGCCAACTCGCCGGTAATACTCAATCAGTCCCGTTTCCCCATGCACCACTTGGCGCTCTGGAGCAACGGGTACATTTAATGCAGCAAGGTAGTCTAGCAGCTCATCGTGTTTGTCTTGGGGCAGGCCTCCGCCTTCCACCGCTCCTATGCCGTAAGCAAAAAAACTAAGTTTACGATCCGCAGTGATGTGTGAATCGAGCTGACGCAAGGACCCTGCTGCAGCATTTCGCGGGTTTGCAAACTCTTTTTCGTTTTTTTCGCGCTGCTGCATGTTGAGCTTTTCAAAATCCTTTTTCAGCATCATTACCTCACCGCGCACTTCCAAAAGCGCCGGCGGTTTATGAGCTGCCAGCCGCAATGGGATAACTCTTACCGTGCGCACATTCGCAGTTACATCCTCGCCGACATAGCCGTCGCCGCGCGTGGCACCACTTTTCAGTTCTCCTCTCTGATAAGTGAGGCTGACGGCCAAACCATCAAATTTCGGCTCGACAGCGTATTCGATATCTTGCATGTCCAGCGCCTCGCGCACCCTGCGGTCAAAAGCGACAACGTCATCTTCATTGAACGCATTATTGAGAGACAGCATCGGAATGCGATGGACCACTTGGGCGAACTCCTTCAGTGGTGCAGCGCCCACCCGCTGCGTCGGAGATTCGGGGCTTACAAGTTGCGGATACCGTGCTTCCAGTTCGACCAATTCGGCAAACATTTTGTCATACTCGCTGTCGGGAACAGTCGGTGCCGCGAGCGCATAATAGCTGTAGTTGTGGCGTCCGATGCTTTCTCGCAGGCGGCGCACCCGCTCGATCACTCGCTCAGGTATTTTCATTCACGAGAACAGCCTTAAGGCGCGGGGGCTGCCGGCGCTGATATTGCGCTGATCCATTGCCGTGTAAACGGCGCTTAATTGTTGACGAATTCTTTCTATGCCGGAGTCGTTCAGGGGAATGCGATTATCGTCCACCAGAACCCCGTCCAACGACGCGGCAAATTGCCTGGCGCACGTTAGCATTTTGTCAAATACGCGCATACCATTGGCCACGCGCGGTACATCCAGCAAAAACGTCACCCCGCGTACTGATATGTTTTTGATTTGCTCGGAAGTGAATGAAACAGGTTCATGACAGCTCAAGGTAAACAAGCTTTCACCGTGTTCGTCCAGATAATGGAAAGTCGCGTCCTCCTGAAGTCTAAATCCGGCAGCCTCACTCAGGGCGCGCAGCTTGGTCCCGTGGAACGTCTGCCCGTCCTGAGCAACAACGTTCAGACCAATGGATATGTCCACCTCTGCGCAGAATTTATCGAGGTCCACGGCGTTACTCAGGGCGGCCCTGCGCTCGGCAAACTGCACCGCGGCACCGGTATTCTCCGCGAAACCTTGCAGCATGTCGCAAAACAACGCAAGCTGCGACTCATTCACGAAACCGGAGCGATCCGCGAGCTGCAGCCCCACTCTGATGCGGATATATCTGGCATCGGCGGTCTCCTCAAGCCTTTCCCAGGTTGAAGTTTTTTCGCGGAAGCCCAGACAGGTTATCCGCCGTCCAAACTCCAAAAGATATTTTAAAAACGTTTTCACAACCTCCGGCGGAAACGAGTCGGCGCGGCTGATTTCTGCAATAAACATTATCTCCGGATCCAGTACCGCGGGCGCTTTGTCAGCCAAGGGCGCGCGTTGCTCAGGCACGGTGTCCTTCGCTTCGATGACGGGTTCCCGCAACTGCGGCTCGACTCTGCCATCATCCACGCCGGCGATACCCTGCGGCGACAGCAAAACGTCCTGCATATCGTTCTCGAAAGCCGATTCGGATTTGCGCCGGTATTTTCGTTCCTGGAACCGATTGAAGAAGTAAGTGGCCGCAACGATCAATATGCCGATTATCAACAGGCTTAGCTGCAGGTCACTCATAACCTGAACCTCAGGCGACTGCCTCGTCCCGCAGTTTCATGGCTTGTTCAATATCCACTGCGACGACCCGTGACACGCCCAACTCCTGCATGGTAATGCCAATCAGCTGATGGGCAATTTCCATGGTAATTTTATTATGGCTAATAAATATGAACTGAGTCTGCTCAGACATCTTTCGCAGCAGCTTGCAAAAACTCTCGGTGTTAGAGTCGTCGAGCGGCGCATCAACCTCGTCCAGCATGCAAAACGGGGCCGGGTTAAGCTGAAACAGCGAAAATATCAAAGCTAAAGCAGCAAGTGCTTTTTCCCCACCCGACAGTAAATGAATCGTGGAATTCTTCTTTCCCGGCGGCTGGGCTATTACTTGCACTCCGCTATCGAGTACTTCTTCGCCGCTTAGAACCAGCCGTGCGTTTCCGCCGCCAAATAGCATCGGAAACATTTCCTCCAGATGCCGGTTGATGGCGTCGAACGTTTCTAACAGCCGAGCTCGGGTTTCGCGGTCTATGCGGCGAATCGCATCTTCCAGCGTCCCAACCGCGTCCTCAAGGTCCTTGGCCTGGCTGTCGATATAAGCTTTGCGCTCGGTGGCGCTTTGTAGTTCCTCAAGTGCGGCCAGATTGACTGCGCCCAAAGCAGTAATTTCCTGCTCAAGGCGCGCAATTTCTGCTTGCAGCAAACCGGCTCGTGTACCTTTCTGCATCAGAGCACTTAATTCGTCCTCGTTGGCGCCTCGAAGCTGCTCGTTGTATTGCTCCTCATTGAGGCGGGCTTCCTGCTCCTTGAGGCGCAGGTCATTAATCCGGCCGCGTAACGGCTCAAGCCTGGCCCCCGCTGCAAGGCGTTCTTCGTCGCTTCGCTGCAAATCAGCGGTTGCTGCCTCAACTGCGTCTCGTGCTGCAGTTAACGCCTGCTCCTTGCCTTCCCTTGCGTGTAGCACGTCCTGAAGCTCTTCCCGCACCGGATTCTCATCAAAGCGACGGATCTCAGACTGAACGTCTTGCAAATTCGCCTGCAACCCGCCTTCTTGTTCATCTATTGCTTTAATTGAATTGTATATCTCATTCATTTTAAACGTCAATGTATTTTTATTGAATTGGGCTTCTTGGGCCGCTCGCTGGGCAATTTCAAATTTTGCACGTTGGTCGTTCAGATTGCGTTCCGCGTCCAAACGCTGCTGATCGGCTGCTAGCAGTTGCGCTTCAAGATCCGCAATTCGTTTACCATACAGGCCAAGGTTATTTTCGGCATTTTGCCGCTGGTGGGTTTCACTTTCTTGTTGTTCTCGGATTTCCTCAAGTTCACGGGCAATCTGTTCGCCGCGGTGCCGGACTTGCTCCGAACTTTGCGTCAGCTTCAGCGTTTCAAGCTGGATTTCGTGTTGTTCTCTCTGAATTGCCTCCACCGTACTGGTCAACGAGGCTATTTCAGCTTGCATTTCCCCCAATTTCTGATGCGCCAAATTAAGCTCGGCGTTGCTCTTCTCCAATGCGACACGGCGGTGTCTAATTTCGTCTTCAAGCTGTTCGATTTCTCGGCCACGGGCCAGCACGCCGTGCCCGTCTGAGTCTGGCGCATGAAACGATACGCTAAAGCGAGTAAATACATGGCCGTTACGGCTCACCAACATTGCGCCCTGCGGTAACCGCTCACGTAATGTCAGCGGCCGGCTTTCCACAACGTAAACATGGCGCAGCCAGTCTTCAAGCAGCGCTTGTATGCGGCTGTCGTTGCAGCTTACCAGGCTCGATAACGGCCGCAAGTCCGCCAGGGCTCTGTCTTGCTCGGAAGCCGTTCTTTCTTGGAGCGTGAATACCGTAAGCTTTACCGGGGGCGCGTCTTCAATCAAATAATGCAAATTGATTTCAGGCCCCACCGCCACCGCGTTAAGGCGCTCGCGCAATACACTTTCCAGCGCAGTTTCCCAACCGACTTCAATGTGAATTTCCTGCCACAGCCTCGGGCAATCTTCAAGATTGTGTTTGGCAAACCAGGGTCGCAGTTTGCCGTCATCTAGGACGCCGTCCTGCAACTTCTTGAGTGTATCCAACCTCGCAATTATTGCAGCAAGAGCCTGCTCCTGCGTTTGCAGTTCGGTCCTGCGGGCATCCCTTAGTTGCTCCAATCCAGGCAGTTGATGCTGCCGGGAGTCAAGCTTTTGCCGGTTTTCGGCCAAGACAGACGCTTTGAGCGCGAGTTGATTCTGCAGGCTTTGCAATTCGGCACTCTCAGGTTCCGGCAAGCCATTCCGCTCGCTCGCCAGCCTCTCATGACGTACCTGCAATTGTTCAAGCATCTTCCGTGCATGCTCACGATGTGTGTCCTGTATTTGAGCCGCTTGCCGCACTTGAGTAAGCTCCCGCTGCAATTCGCCCGTGCGGTCCTGGCGAGTGCGGAAATCCTGCTCAGCGGCGGGCAGCGATTCAGCTTGTATTGCCGCATTACGCTGCGTTTCCTCGATTTGCCGCTGCGCCGCGGCGAGTTCACCGCGTAATTGAGTCAGGGTTTGCTGAGCGTTGTCGCTGCGTTTCCCAAGTTGAAGCTGCTGATCGCGTAGCGAAGAGCACTGGGATTCCAAGCGCTGCCGGTTCTCGCGGATATTCTGTAGATGCTGCTCAATGCGTGCCACTTCGGCATTAGCCGAGTAGAATTCTCCCTGCGCCTGATGCAACGCATCTCCCGCGCTGTAATGGCGCGCTCGCAACCGCTCTACCGCGTTCTCCGCCTCCCTTAATCTTGCGGTTTCCGCTTCCAGTTCATTGGTAATCTTTTGAATTTCTTTCTCAACCCGTTTCCGATTTGCCGCGGCATCCTGTTTCTTTAGCAGCCAATGCAGATTCTGGGTCGTCTGCAGCTTAATTTGTAGATCGCGATGCTGTGAAGCTACGCGTGCTTGCTCTTCTAGGTGCTGCAGATGTTTTTCCAGTTCCTGTCGAATGTCAGCAACTCTTAATAAATTTTCCCGCGTGTCCTTAAGCCGCAATTCCGTTTCATGCCGCCTTTCCCGGTATTTCGATACCCCGGCGGCTTCCTCCAGAAACACCCGCAGCTCCTCAGGCCGCGCCTCAATCACCTTGGAAATTATTCCCTGTTCGATGATCGCATAAGCGCTGGGGCCGAGGCCGGTACCGAGAAATATATCCGTTACGTCGCGTCGTCGTACGTGGGTGTTATTGATGTAATAAGTCGATTCGCCGTTGCGCTGCAAGATGCGTTTAATGGAGATCTCGGCATAACTTGACCACTGTCCAGCGGCTTTTCCGAGGCTGTTATCGAAAATTAATTCCACACTTGCTCGCCCTACCGGCGCGCGCTCGCCCGAGCCGTTAAAAATCACATCCTGCATGGTCTCGCCGCGCAAATGCTTGGCCTGCGATTCCCCCAGTACCCAGCGAACTGCATCGATGATGTTGGATTTGCCGCAACCGTTTGGGCCGACGATGCCCACCAGCTGTCCCGGAATGGGAACGTGAGTCGGGTCTACAAAAGATTTAAACCCGGCGAGCTTGATGTGTGTGAGGCGCAATTTTAGCCGTAATTTATTGTAATCGGGCCAATGGTTATATTTCGAAGCGCGAGTGTGGCTACATTTTAACCGATTTAATAAGGGTCTGGTTAGGTTCTCGCCGGTTCGCACAACTGCTAAAATGCGTTTAGCCGCTGCGAACCTCGATTAGGCTTTAAATGACGTTGGCAGCAGGAGCGGTCTGTTTGAGAATGCGTCTAGTGGCCTGCGCACTTTTTCCATTTACGCTGGACGAATCCGAGTTCGGGATGCATCGCGGAGGCCTGCTTGCTGTTTCGGGTTGCCGAGGGATGGGTCGCCGCCCGCTTGCACCCACGCAGTCCAACGTACCTCGGAACGCGTGCGATCGCGTGCGCAGCGCTACAGTTGAGTCAAATTGCCGAGAATCTAGATGCTGCCGCGCAAGCCGCAAGGCCGGCGTGGCGACGGAACGAAAGTTAGCCGAATCTGCTGACCATTAAATGCCCTTCAAGCCCAGCAAAACGTTCGAAACCTTCGCCAACCCCACGCCGCGGCGGGATTATCTGATTCGCATGGAAATTCCCGAATTTACCTGCCTTTGCCCACGAACTGGGCAGCCCGATTTCGCGACTCTGATTCTCGAATATATTCCGGACAAGAAATGCGTGGAGCTGAAAAGCCTCAAGCTCTACATCTGGTCGTACCGTAACGAAGGCGCATTCCACGAAGCTGTCACCAACCGCATTCTCGATGATTTGGCAAAGGCGGTGAAGCCGCGCTTCATGCGCTTGACTTCACGATTTTATGTGCGTGGCGGAATACTCACGACTGTAGTTGCGGAACATCGCAAATCAGGTTGGAAACCGACGCTGCGGGTGGATACGCAATTATTCGAGAGCCTGTCCAGCAGCGGTTGACGGCCTGTCTTTTGAGGGTGTTCTGGGCCCGATTGACCCGGCAACGGGCCTGCGGCGGGTGCTGATGAATGCACCGGCGCTTCAATGGGCGTCATGGTTTCGCCCGTAATCCAATATGCCGCGCCGTTCTCGCTTGCGCAAGCGCGGGAATATTAATGGTGCGGTTACCGCTGTTACCACTTGAAGCATATTGTCTTCGCAGATTCACCAAAATACGCTACTCGCCCCGAGGTATTACCTCGCTGCGCCATTAAGCGCAATGGGTCGACGATCCAAAAAAAATAGGTGCCTAAAACCGCGGCCGCTCCCGATACGCTGGATTCGTGTTGTGAACAGATACAGGACCTTTATAATGCGTCGTTTCTATGGGAATGTTTGTCCGTCGCCCGGTTGAATGTTTTGCTGCTCGCCATGAACCCTAACCTCAATCGCTTGCAGCCCTACCCCTTTCAAAAGCTGGCGCAATTGCTGGAAGGTATCACACCCAGATCAGATCTGCCCCCGATCAATTTGTCTATAGGCGAGCCGAAACATGCAACACCGGAATTCATACAGGAAACTTTGACGAAGAATCTTAACGGCCTCGCGAATTACCCGGTAACCCGAGGTAGTTTGGGCCTGCGGCAAGCTATAGCTGCGTGGCTCTTGCGCCGTTTTCACCTTCAAAAAATCGACGCGGATAGCGAAGTCTTGCCCGTAAACGGCAGCCGCGAAGCCCTGTTTGCAATAGCCCAAACGGTCATCAATGCATCGTTGCCCAAGTCTGTGTTGGTGTGTCCCAACCCGTTTTACCAGATATACGAGGGAGCGGCTTTGCTCGCGGGCGCAGAGCCCCAATTCCTGAACCTCATGCCACAGAAGAATTTCAGACTTGATTTCGACCAGCTTGATGAAGCTGTTTGGCGGCGATCGCAGCTGGTTTACATTTGCACCCCGGGTAACCCGTGCGGCAATGTCATGACGATGAACGAGTGGGAAGAATTGTTCCGGCGGGCTGATCACTATGGCTTTGTCGTTGCATCAGACGAATGCTACTCGGAGCTTTATTTTGACGAGCACAAGCCTTGCATTGGTAGCCTGGAAGCGGCGCAACGGCTCGGCCGGAGCGGATATTCCCGCCTTATCGTGTTCAACAGTCTGTCGAAACGATCCAATGTGCCGGGCATGCGCTCCGGGTGTGTCGCTGGCGACGCTGCGATTATCGAAAAATTCCTCCTTTACCGTACTTACCACGGCTGTGCCATGAGCCCGCCGGTACAAGCTGCCAGCATTGCCGCGTGGAACGACGAAACGCACGTGGTTGAAAATCGCCGCATGTACCGCGAGAAATTCACTAAAGTCGCGCCAATTCTGCTGCAGTTCATGCCAAATCTTGAAATTCCACAAGGCGGGTTTTACTTCTGGGCGAGGACACCCATTCCCGACGTTGAATTCGCGTGGCTGTTGTACCGCGATTATAATGTCACGGTCCTTCCCGGGAGTTATTTGGCGCGTGCAGCACACGGCATCAACCCCGGTCTTAATTATGTGCGCATCGCGCTGGTTGCGCCGCTCGCTGAGTGTATCGAGGCAGCACAGCGTATCGCCGATTTTATTGAGCAACTTTAAAACATGAAACAGTTGCAAACGATCATCAACGAAGCATTCGAGCGCCGTGCTGAAATAACTCCAGCCAATGCCGAGGCAAAGCTCAAAAAAGCCGTCACGCGGGTTCTTGAACTGCTTGACGCAGGCAAACTCCGGGTGGCCGAAAAAATCAACAGCCATTGGGTGACTCATCAGTGGCTTAAGAAAGCCGTGCTGTTGTCGTTTCGCGTTCGTGATAATTCGCTACTCAAAGGCGGCTTTACCAATTATTACGACAAAGTTGGTATGAAGTTTGCAAGCTATGGGGTTCAGGCGTTTAGCAAAGGCGGATTTCGCGTGGTACCCCCCGCTAGCGCTCGCGCAGGCGCTTATATCGCCAAAAACGTCGTCCTCATGCCCTCCTACGTCAATATCGGGGCTTACGTGGACGAGGGTACGATGGTCGATACTTGGGTCACAGTGGGCTCCTGCGCGCAAATTGGCAAAAACGTACATCTTTCGGGAGGTGTGGGAATTGGCGGTGTGCTGGAGCCGGTGCAGGCAAATCCGACCATCATCGAGGACAATGTGTTTATCGGCGCGCGCTCAGAAATAGTCGAAGGCGTCCTGGTAGAGGAAGGCGCGGTAATTTCCATGGGAGTTTTTATCGGGCAAAGCACTAAAATCTACAACCGCATGACCGGCCACATCAGCTATGGACGCGTTCCTGCGGGTTCGGTGGTTGTTTCCGGCAGCCTGCCTTCGGCCGATGGTAAGTACGGTCTGAACTGTGCGATCATCGTCAAGCAAGTGGATACGAAAACGCGTTCCAAGATTGGCATTAACGAACTTTTGCGGGAGAATTAAGCTTGGATGGCCAGCTATAGTTTGACTTGATTACCAAAAACGATAAAATCAAGGTGTGAAAACGCGAATTGTCGTTTCGAGCAGCTTTCGCCAAAACAACAAGACACTTGATGAACGCGGAGGTAAGAGGTAAAAGTACACCTAAGTAATTTGTGGGGAGAGTGAAGTGAAATTTCTGGATGAGTTAAAAAAAGAAGCGGAGACGCTTAAGGAAAAAGAGGCATTTGATACCCAAGCCAAGCTGAACACGCTCGGCCAGAATTTCATGCAGTTGCAGGCCAAGCTGCGCGTGATTTATTCCTATCTCGACGAGCTCGTTAAACAACTTAATATTGTCAAGCCGACGGTGTTGCGCTCGTATTATATCGAGGGCGTCGGAAATTTTGCGAACCTCAATCAGCAGGATTACTCTCTTAACAAGACCCACAAGAGTATTGACAACAAAGATTTCATCGACGAAATTACCCTGCGCTTCCGGTGCGGTCCGAGCGGGGCGTTAACTGCCGAAAAGGAATCGCCGTCCACAATTCAAGGATTGAAGGAATATCTGTGGAACTACAATATAAAATTTCAAACCCAGGAAATCAAGAACGATCGCGGTTACGTGCAACGGGTCGTCTTTAAAATTCCCGGCGAAGTGGGTGTCAAAATACTCATATGGGGCGATTTCGAAAAATCACAGATAAAAATTCACACTAAAAACATGGAACGGTTGACGGAGCGAGATTATATCTATGAAATTGACGAAGTAAACGACACGCTGCTTGACGAATTTTCCAAGTATTTAGTAAATAAACCGAATAACTTCCGGTTGGTTGGCAAACACCAAATCAACCCATCGCGTACGGCGTCATCCAGGCCCAATATTCTGGATACACAGTACCCGCAGGTAGAAGAGGACAAGAAAAAAGGCATGCTTGGATCGATCAAGTCCTTGTTTGGCGAGCGACGCTGATCCATGCAACTTAACCAGCTTTTCAAGCTGATGGCCGAGAAACAGGCGTCAGACGCGTTTTTTTCCAAAGCAGCACCCATTCACGTCAAGATAAACGGCAGCACGGTACCGCTTAATTCGCCGCCCCTGGATTCGGGAATTATCAAAAAGCTTGCTTACGAGATGATGTCCGAGGCGCAAATCCACGAGTTCGAATCCAGCATGGAAATGAACTTTGCCCATTTTGTTCCGGGTCTAGGAAATTTCCGCGTAAACCTGTTCCGGCAGCGTGGCGAGACCGCAATGGTAATCCGCTACATCACAGAAAACATCCCGCCTATCGACGAACTGGGATTACCCGTGTTTCTCAAAGATTTGGTCATGGAAAAACGCGGCTTCGTGCTTGTCGTCGGTGCCACCGGCTCCGGGAAGTCCTCGACCCTGGCCGCGATGCTCGATTATCGCAATAGTAAAAGGGCGGGCCACATACTGACGGTGGAAGACCCGATTGAATATGTCTTCAAACATAAAAAATCCCTCGTCAACCAGCGCGAAATCGGCACCGACACCAAGTCGTTTTCGAATGCTCTGGTTAACGCCATGCGTGAAGCGCCGGATGTCTTGATGATCGGCGAGATCCGCGATACGGAAACGCTGCAGCAAGCACTGATCTATGCACAAACCGGGCATCTGTGCTTATCCACGCTGCACGCCAACACCACTTATCACGCTTTGAACCGGATCGTCAATTTTTTCCCGCACGAAGCCCGTGCCAATCTGCTTCTCGATCTTTCTATAAGCTTGCGTTGCGTGCTTTCTCAGCGCTTGGTCAAAAGCCTGAGCGGGCGGCTGCTTCCGGCGGTCGAAGTTCTACTGAATACGTCGCGCGTCGGAGAGCTAATTAGGAAAGGCGATTTTGAGCAAATCAGCCAGGCAATGGAGCAAAGCATCTATCCTGGTTCGCAAAGCTTCGAGCAGGCATTATTCGGGCTCTTCAAGTCCGGTAAAATCAGCAAGGACGAGGCTCTACATAATTGCGATTCGGCCACCAACATGCTGTGGATGATCAATAACGCGTCTCAGGTCAAGGAACAGCCGGCTTTAAACCTGTCCGATGCGATGCTGGCAGAAACCAGTCAGCCGGAAAACGAAGATTTTACCTTGAGCATGGATATGCTTAATAAGCTGAAAACCTGATTGGTCTTTTCTGCTTCTTGCAGCGCAAATGTACGCGCCGCCCAGCCAGTTTATCTTTTTGCAAATAAATACCTTTTTTCCGATGATTGAGTTCCGGTTTATCTTTTCACTTTGGCCGGGTCCCGGCTTTCCAAAAATAGAATGCACACGATGAGCAAAACGCTGGAACTTGCCAAGGAGCTGATCGCCTGCCGCTCACTTACCCCGGATGATGCAGGGTGCCAGGACATTCTGCTAGATCGACTGAAACAAGCCGGCTTTCACTTGGAGAGAATTCGCGGCAACGGTGTAGAAAATTTCTGGGCGCGCCGCGGAGATTCCAAACCGTTAGTTTGTTTCGCCGGGCATACTGACGTGGTTGCAACCGGACCCCTGGAACAATGGGAGAGTAATCCCTTTACCCCAACAACGCGTGACGGCATGCTGTTCGGACGCGGCGCTGCGGACATGAAAACGTCGCTTGCGGCGTTTGTCACGGCCATAGAACGCTTCGCTCAGGAGTACCCAACGCATAACGGCTCGATTGCCATGCTGGTGACGTCTGACGAAGAAGGCGCTGCGATTAACGGCACTGCCAAGGTGGTGGGAGTGCTAAAAGAACGCAGGGAACTGCTGGATTATTGCGTTGTGGGCGAGCCCACATCGGCCAAAAGACTCGGCGACACGATTAAGAACGGGCGCCGCGGTTCACTTTCAGGAAGGCTGACCATAAAAGGCATTCAAGGCCATATCGCGTTTCCGCATGCAGCAAAGAATCCGATTCATCTGGCCGCACCTGCAATTTCTGAATTAGCCCAAACCCACTGGGATGGGGGTAACGAAAACTTCCCACCGACGAGCTGGCAGATCTCGAATATTCACGCTGGCACCGGTGCGCTCAACGTGATTCCGGGAACAGTCGAAATCCTGTTCAATTTCCGTTTTTCCACGGCCAGCAGCATCGAATCCCTTAAATCAAAAACGCACGCCGTACTCGACCGGAATGGTCTGGACTATGATCTGGAATGGACGCTTTCCGGAACTCCTTATTACACACCCAAAGGGTCGCTGGTCGAAGCAGTGGGACGTGCCGTGAAAGCAGTGATGGGCATTACTCCTCAGCTTTGCACCTCGGGCGGCACTTCTGACGGTCGCTTTATCACGCAGATCTGCGGACAGGTCGTCGAATTGGGTCCACTGAACACCACGATACACAAACTAAACGAATGCATAGCCATCGCCGACATTGAACCCCTGAGTGAGATATACAAGCAGATTTTGATAAATTTGCTGGTGGATTCTTGAGCACAGCCCGATTGCGCACGGTACGCGACGTGGTGCGCTTTGCGGTTAACCGGTTCAATCGGGAAGGTTTAAGTTTTGGACATGGTACGCACAACGCCCGCGATGAGGCGGCGTACCTCGTTCTGCACGCTCTGCGATTGCCGGTCGACCGTCTGGAACCGATTCTGGACAGGTCCCTCACCCGCAAGCAACTTGCAGCGGCGCTCAGGGTCCTGCGGCAACGTGTGGAAAGAAAAATTCCTGCCGCATATATTACACATGAAGCCTGGCTGGGAGAATTCCGGTTTTATGTAGACCAGCGCGTGATTGTGCCGCGTTCGTTCATCGCCGAGCTTCTGCGGACCAAGCTTAAACCGTGGGTAAGATCCGCGCGTGCCGTAACTACGGCGCTTGACTTATGCACGGGCTCCGGCTGCCTCGCGATTCTAATGGCACATGTTTTTCCCAACGCGGCGATTGACGCATGTGATATTTCCCGCGCTGCATTAGCTGTCGCAAGGCGCAACGTATCTGATTATGGCCTTGGGGATCGGATAAATTTGGTACGTTCGAATCTCTTCGAGTCGTTGCGGAAGCGCCGTTATCACCTGATTGTCGCCAATCCGCCTTATGTCAATGCTCAAGCCATGCGTACCCTGCCGACGGAATACCATTATGAGCCGAGGTTCGCTCTCGACGGCGGCAAGGATGGCCTCGACTATGTGCGCCCCATTTTGCAATCCGCGGCCGAACATTTGCGCGAAACCGGCTTATTGGTGATGGAGATCGGTCATAACCGGGCGATCCTGGAACGCGCTTTTCCAAAACTCGCATTTACTTGGGCAAACACCAGCGCGGGAAACAGCTCCGTTTTTCTGCTGGATCGCAATGAGCTATCCCAATTTTTCACGGCAGATCTACACTCGTCCGCTTGACTTTTTGAAAACTTTCCAATATAAAAACAGGTAAATAGTGGTAATAATTCACAATTCTAAAAATTGACCACGATGGCTGAAGGTTGCTAACCGGAGGATTTAATGGGGTTTAAGCACCTTGTCGCCATATTCCTTATAACAGCTGTTTTTCCAAATTTGGCTTTTGCTGCGATCGCGGATGAGGTCAAAGCAATGTTGGAGCAAGGCAAATCCAAAGATGCCTATGAGCTCGGTAGTCAGCACCCCGAGCTGCTTGGTGAACCTGCATTCGACTTTTATTTCGGCGTAGCCGCGATTGACTCAGGCCATGCCGGCGAAGGCGTGCTAGCGCTGGAACGCTACGTCATCACGTTCCCGAACAATATCAACGCCCGCCTCGAACTCGCGCGCGGCTATTTCGTACTCGGCGAAGATACGAGAGCCAGCGAAGAATTTAGGAACGTTTTAAAAACCAATCCGCCGGCCGAGGTGCAAACTAACATTCAGCGTTACCTCGATGCCATCCGTGCGCGCGAATGGCGCTATACAACGAGCGGCACAGCATATGTAGAAACTGGATTGGGCTATGACAGCAACGTAAATGCCGGGGTGAGTAATTCCAACATCAACCTGCCGGTGTTCGGGCCAGTTACCGTTCTGGGTGCGGGAGTAAAGCAGCATTCTCGCTTTCAATATGTGTCGGCCGGGGGCCAGGTGTCGCAGCCGATTGCGCCCGGCCTTACCGTGTTTGGGAGCGGTTCGGGCGCGCTGAGCTTCAATAATCAGGCGAGTCCGTTCAATCAGGAAACTTTCAATATAAGTTCCGGCCTGACTTATCTAAGCTATAAGAGCCTTTACCGCTTCAGCGGCTTTTACTCTTACACCGACCTTGACACCCATTCATTCCTGCAGTCGCCGGGTACCACGGCTGAATGGCAATACCAGTATGACGAGCTGCAGACATTTAGTACTTATGCCCAATACGCGAACTTAGACTATGGCGGAGACAACAGCCCGCGCAGCTCGAATTTTTACTCCGGAGGGCTGGGTTACCGCAAAGCATTTATCGCAAACTGGCAGCCCCTGTTCACGTTAGGCGCAAGTTATGGTCGGGAAAACAACACTGAGGACCGCGATGATTTTTCACGAAACATCTTTGCCACTCGGTTTGCATTGGGTGTCACACCTTTGCCCAAATGGGCGGTCAGCGTGGGCGGGATCTATCAAAGAAGTTGGTATCTGGCACCCGATCCAACGTTTGTAGCAGTGTGCAACAGCATCGGCAACTGCACTGTCCCGACCCGGATGGACAGTTTTTACTCGACTGATGCATCAATAAGTTATGCCTTTAATCCCCATCTCAGCGCGTGGGTGGAATTTCTTTACCAAAAGAACAATTCCAACATAGCGCTCTATTCGTATAGCAGAGATGTAGCCGCGTTTAAACTACGTTACGATTTCAAGTGAGGGCTGTCATGAAACCGTTCAAGCTTAGCTTGCTCTTAACCGCACTGTTGGTGCCTTGTACCGCAGCGTACGCCGAGGTTGTAGGTCGGGTATTGATGGCGGCGGGGGAAGCTTCGGTGATCCGCAATGAACAGGAGGTGCGCGTTTTAGTCGGTTCCGCTATTGAAGACCACGATACACTCAAAACCGGACCTTTCAGCAATATGCAGGTGCGCTTTTCCGATCATAGCATCGTGTCGTTGCGCGACCAAAGTCTACTTAAAATTGATGAATACAAATTCGACGGCAAGCAAGACGGCCTGGAAAGGGCCTTTTTCAACCTTTTGAAAGGCGGCTTCCGGACCATCACCGGCCTCATCGGCAAAGTCCACAAGACCAATTACGGCGTTAAAACCGCGACCGCAACCATAGGCATCCGCGGCACAAATTTTGCGTTGCTCCAGTGCGGTAAAGGCAGTTGCGGTGCTGCAGCCAAAGACGGGCTATACGGCCGGGTAAGCGGTGGGATCATCGCTGCAACCAACAATAGCGGAGAATATCAGTTCGGTTCAGGCGATTATTTCTATATACCCAGTAGGGATGAACCCGCGAAAAGACTCATTGGCCCTCCACGATTCTTTGCCGATCATTTGGCCGGGGAAGGGCACGTCGAACGCCTTCAGACCGCCTTTGGCGGGATTGAACACCAGAAAAACGGCGGCACGGGTTCCGATGGCCGCGCCAACCGGATTGAACAGCCTCACCAACAGCAAGTGTTCCTGGTTACTGAATTCATGGGTCCAAATTGCGGTCCGTCAGTGAAACCCCCGAAACCCCCGGTCGGGCCGCCTCCGCCCCCATCATTTGTGTTTCCGACAACAGGAGTAGGAGCGGTCGCCTATTACCCACTTGCGAGCGCTACCGCGACCGGTTCGATTATCTCGGGTACCTTTGTTGATAATGCTAACGGTCAGATGATTTCATTTACGGACACATCCGGTTTTCCTAACGGAAACGCGGGAAGCGCGCAAGTTCTAGACAGCGGCAGCGATGCCAGCGCTGGAAACTTGACTTGGGGACGCTGGGACTGCGGCACGGGTGGATGTGCGACCCCCCCAACCGTAAACGGTTCGCAGATAGGAGCCGGTCCTCCAATTCTCCATTATGCGATTGGTGATCCTGTAACTAGCATGCCGATCACGAATCCCGGTGGCTGCAGCGGCAATTGTGTGGCGTTCAGCCCTGTGGGTTTCACGACACCAACAAATGAAACTGGGATGACCGGTGCGTTCTTGGGCGGTTCGGTCATGGTTGATTTCGTAGCGGCTAGCATGAATACCAATTTGCAGGTCGGTTTTAACAGTGCTACATACAATATGAATGGTTCGACGAACTTTGCGTCGAATGGACAATTCCAAGGCGCCATCGCTGGTACTTGCACTGGAGCTTCATGTCCTGCTACAGCTTGTGCCGGAGGAGCTCAATGTGCGACCGGCGTCAACGGAGGCTCGTTTACTGGTGCCAACGCTACTGGAATTGCCATGGTTTATAGTTTCTCCGACGCCGCGGCCGGTGGTACTAACGGCAGTATCTCGGGGGCGGTAGGCTTTAAACGATAAGGTACCGGCAAGAAGCGTAGAATTGGTATGAAGGGGCCGCGCATTATTGAACGGCGTCTAGATACCTAACGCAGGAAGAGCCAATTAATTTGCCGGCGCATTCGGTTTCGGCTCTTGTGTCATTGCAGCCAAGCCACGATTGCCGCTACGTCGCTTTGATCGAGCTCTAGCGAGTGACCTCGCTTGAGGCGCGGCGGCAGGCGGACTTGACCGAAGCGCACGCGGATCAAGCGGCTCACGGTGAATCCGAGCGCTTCGAACATGCGCCTGACAAGGCGGTTGCGGCCTTCTTTCACCGTAACTCGGTACCAGCGATTTGCCCCTTCCCCGCCTTCGACTTCCAAGCATTCAAATTTTGCCTTGCCGTCCTCGAGCATCACACCTTTGCGCAATTGCCGTATCTGCCAGGCGCTCAGTTCACCGCGTACCCTTACAGCGTATTCGCGCTCGATTTCGAACTTTGGATGCATCAATCGATTTGCCAGTTCGCCCGAGCTGGTAAATATCAGCAGACCTGACGTGTTGTAATCGAGACGCCCCACCGCAATCCATTTCGCAGAGCGCATAGCGGGTAAGTGATCGAATACACTCGGCCTGCCTTGGGGATCAGAACGGCTTACAATCTCACCCTCCGGCTTATGGTAAATGATGATTCGAGGAAATGCCGGGACTAAGCCGAGTCTGATAATTCGCCTGTCAACGCGCACCGTATCATTCCCGCCCACTCGCGCGCCTATTGTCGCGACCTTGCCATTTACAGTGACACGCCCGCTTAGAATTAGCTGCTCCATGTTACGGCGCGATCCTAGCCCGGCTTGTGCCAGAATCTTATGCAGTTTATGCGTCGTGTGCGGCTCGCCTGCTGGATTCACGAAACAAAAAATACACGGATCAAATCGAGCGGCGTTCCAGTACCGCTTGTGCGAGCGTGCCGCTATCCACATGCTCTAGCTCCCCGCCCACGGGCAGCCCGCTTGCGAGGCGGCTCACCTTTATGCCGCGCGGCCTGAGTAACTCGCTGACGTAGTGCGCCGTTGCTTCACCTTCTACCGTGAAATTAGTCGCCAGCACCACTTCGTTCACAATCCCGTCCTGGGCGCGCTTGAGTAGCCGATCAAGATGAATTTCTTTCGGTCCTACGCCGTCGAGCGGCGACAAACGCCCCATGAGGACGAAATACAAACCCGGATAGCAATGCGTTTGCTCCACCATCAGCAAATCGGCCGGGGTTTCCACGACACATAACAAGTGTGCATCTCTCTTCGGCGAACTGCAAAGACTGCATAAATCTTGCTCAGTAAAGTTATTGCATTTCGCACAGTGCCTTATGTTCTTCAGGGCCCTGTGCAAGGCGTCCGCAAGCTCTAACGCGCCCGGCCGGTCGCGCTGCAAAAGATAATAAGCCATGCGTTGCGCCGATTTGGGCCCAACTCCTGGAAGGCAATGCAGCGAATCGATAAGTCGCTCGAGACTGGAAAGCGATTTCATTGCCGCTTTGGCGCGATTGGGTACTTGATATTCAAAAAGGCAATTTGAAACCCGGCGGCAAACTCATTCCTGCAGTAAACCCGCTCATTTTTTCCTGGATTGCCGATTCGACTTTTCTCGCCGCATCGTTCATCGCCGCTGCGAGCAGGTCTTCTAGCATTTCTTTGTCTTCTCCGAGCAGGCCTTGATCGATAAAAACCTTTTTCACGTCATGGCGGCAGGTCATAATTATCTTCACCATGCCAGCCCCCGCTTGCCCTTCAATTTCGAAGTCAGCCAGCTGTTCTTGCATCTTTTTCATGTTCTCTTGCATTTGCTGGGCTTGTTTCATCAGATTCCCTATACCACCTTTTATCATCCTCTGCTCCTGACTGGCTATTGAACGGGTTTTATCGAAGAATCTATTACCTTGGCGTCGAAGTTTTCCACCAGCTCGCGCACGAAAGAATCTTTTTCGATAGCTTCGATCGCGTGCATTTGGCGCTGCTTTTTGTCTCGAAGTTCTTTCTCTGCAGGAGAATTGCCGTTGCCACCTATCGCAAAAGTAACGGCTATACGGATACCAAAATAATCGCTCAACGCGAGCCTCAGCTTTTCCTGATACGATTTCTCCAGCAAATGCTTGTGCAGATCAGGAATGCGCAGTTCCAAGCTGTCGCCAGTGTAGTTCGCGAGTTCGCAATGCTGCGCGAGCATCTTTGCCATACCCCCAAGCTTTAACTGAGCCACCAGGCCTGACCAGTCTCCGTCAAAGCGGTTTTTTTTTAAACTCCCGTCGGTTCCAGTCTTAACCGACTCACCGCCCGTATCAAGCAGTGATGGCTGCACCGCGGTCGCCATAGAAGATTTTTCTTGCTGGAGACTGAGCACTGGACTATCCGCGGGCATGAACGTCAGCATGCGCAGTAAGGTCATGGTAAAACCGGTGTGTTCATCGGGCGCAAGATCGATTTCATTGCGTCCTCTTACAGCGATATCGTAGAACAATTGTACATCTTCGTGACCAAAATCGCGAGCCAATTCAATAACCTGTGCCCGTTCTGGCAAATCTGCTGGAAGGGCGTCGGGCACAGTTTGCGCCAGGGCAATTTGTTGCAATAGCGTGGCCAAATCCTGCAGGGCGGCTTCCAGTGAAAGGCTGCGACTTGCCATTTGTTCCACTTGTGCGACAAGCGCAGCCCCATCGCGATTTAGCAGCGCCCGTAGAATTTCGAACAGGTATGTCTGGTCAATTGCGCCCAGCATTTCGCGGACACCGCTATCAGTTACCTTGCCCGCGTCGTGCGCAATCGCCTGGTCAAGAAGGCTCAAGGCGTCGCGCATACTGCCTTGCGCGGAACGAGCGAGCAACTGCACTGCTGACGGCTCGGCGGAAATTTTCTCGTTTTCCAGCACGCGTTGCAGGTAACACGCGATCACCGGCGACGGAATCTGCTTCAGATTGAACTGCAGGCAGCGCGAGAGCACCGTGACCGGTATCTTTTGCGGATCGGTGGTGGCAAGAATGAATTTGACATGCTCGGGCGGCTCTTCCAGGGTTTTCAGCATGGAATTAAATGCCTTTGCGGACAGCATGTGCACTTCATCTATGATATAGACCTTGAATCGTCCGCGGGTGGGCGCGTATTGCGCGTTGTCCAGTACCTCGCGCATGTTGTCTATGCCGGTATTGGAAGCGGCGTCGAGTTCCAGTAAATCAATAAAGCGTCCTGCATCGATCTCGCGGCACGGCGCGCATTGGCCGCACGGCGCTGAGGTAATTCCATTTTCGCAGTTGAGCGACTTGGCAAGGATGCGGGCCAGTGTGGTTTTGCCTACGCCGCGTGTCCCTGTGAATAAATAGGCGTGATGCAGGCGTTTTTGCTTTAAAGCATTCGTTAGGGCTTTGACGACATGTTCCTGCCCCACCACTTCATTGAAATTTTTGGGGCGCCACTTGCGCGCGAGAACGTGGTTCACGGATACGGTTACTAGTTGAAGTGAATCTGAAAACGGACCAGCTGAAGGTTTAACCCCGGATTTGGCGCTTTAATGCTCGCGTTCGACATGTGCTGAAAGCGGTAACTAAGGTCATATATGCCGTGCTCTCCAAAGCGAAAGCCAACCCCCACATGTTCGCCAAACTGGAAAGCGGTACCTGATTTTACACTCTCGGTTAGGGTCGTACGCGTCCAAAGGTGTGCCCCAACGCCGGCGTCAAAGTAAGGGGCAATTGTCGTAAGGTCAGTTTTCTGGTAGCGAAATGTCGGGGTAAAACTGAAATCCCCAGCGTCATTGCTGACTAGCTGACCGCTTCGCGCAAACAAACCGCCTACCGAAGCATCCCAGTATCCTCCGAGATGCCAACCGTGCGCCGCGAACCATTTTTGACTCCAGTCCCATTGCATCCCAACACGTAACGCATCAATCCCGTCCCCATAGCCGGCCTCTATCGAAACGCTGTCAACTGCCCCTGCATTGACACTTGCAATAACAAACGGAATCAAAATAAAGATTCTGATTTTTTTCACTCAGATTTGATCACTTGAATTGATAATTGTGCCTGCATCATAGAACAAAATCATTGTGGAGGCGAGCCTTGCCCCGGCACTTGCAGAAATAGCTGTGGCTGCTTCCTTCCGGACCTGACCAAATTTACTATCCTGCAATGCGGGGAGGCCCGCCATAACCGTTCATAGCGCGTTCACAGATCACCAGTTATTTCAAATTTTCGCCTACAGCGTAGGGAAACCGATTCCGCAATACGCCAATTTTTATGGTCTGTTACTTTACCGGAAATGCTTGCGTAGGGTAATCTGCTTCTGTCTGTAGCGAAGATTATTAGGCGCGTCGGTAGCTTTAGCCCCATCACAGTCCATGTTGTGCTTCAACAAATCCCCGAAACGGGCGGGATGAATGATCGCTGCGAGATCGCATTCCAGAACCGGAGTAATTTTTTTCAATAAATAACGAGCCGGACGGCGAGCACAAGCTAGCGGGGCTTCGGCGTTAGATCGAACGTCAAGGCGCGTTACAGGTGGCGACCGATTTTCAGTGCGCGATACGTCTCGTGCCGTCTGAAATGTGTTGCAATATGTCGAGTAGTATTTTTCGACCCCCAGGTATAAATTAATGTATCACAGCAATAGTATAATATAATATATTGATATATAGCAATATTATTAAAAACGATAATTGCGAGTATTCCTGAATCCGTTGCTAATGTTAGAATTCAAAATAAGCGTGCGCGCCGTCCGTGTTAATAGAATTTTCAAAGTACGAGGCGTATCGCAACTGAGTAATACCGTTTCGACTATTGTTCACAAGTACTAATAACGCGTTCTCAAAATAGCGGGCACACCTTTTTCATTTTAAGCATTTTCCTCACCCAAGTTAGACGGAGGAGTCCATGTCATCAACCATTGAATCGGTCCTTGTCGAATCACGAGTATTCCCGCCCGACCCCGCTCTCGCAAAGAAATACAATGTGCCGAGCATGGAGGCGTATGAAAAACTTTGTGCCGAAGCAGAACGCGATTTTGAAGGATTCTGGGGGCGACTGGCCAAACAACACTTGCTGTGGCACAAGCCGTTCACCAAAGTGCTCAACGAGACCAAGGCGCCGTTTTTCAAGTGGTTCGAGGACGGTGAGCTCAATGCCTCCTACAATTGTCTTGACCGCCATCTTAAAACCCAGCCGGACAAAGTCGCGATAATTTTTGAATCGGACGACGGCAAAACTACGAAAATCACGTACAAGCAGCTTTATCACACGGTCTGCCAATTCGCAAACGGATTGAAATCGCTTGGAATCAAGAAAGGCGACCGCGTGCTCATCTACATGCCTATGTCTATCGAGGTGGTGGTCGCAATGCAGGCTTGTGCCCGCATCGGAGCCACGCATTCGGTAGTGTTCGGCGGTTTTTCGGCCAAGAGCCTGCAGGAGCGCATTGTAGATGCAGGCGCAGTAGCCGTAATCACTGCCGACGGTCAACGCCGCGGCGGCAAGGAAATTTCACTAAAACCGGCGGTGGACGAAGCGTTTGCTATGGGTGGTTGTGAAGCGGTGAAAAGCGTGGTGGTTTACAAACGCACAGGCAGCAGCATTGCAATGCTAGCGCCGCGTGACAAGTGGTGGCAGGACGTGATTAAGAACCAGCCGCAGGAATGCGAACCAACCTGGGTAAATGCAGAGCACCCGTTATTCATCCTTTACACGTCTGGCTCGACCGGCAGACCAAAAGGCGTGCAGCACTCTACTGGCGGCTATTTGCTATGGACAATATTGACGATGAACTGGGTGTTCGACAGCAAACCGAGCGATATCTTTTGGTGCACGGCGGATGTTGGCTGGGTGACAGGCCATTCTTATATAACCTATGGTCCCCTTGCAGTAGGAACCACTGAAGTTATGTTTGAGGGGGTTCCGACCTACCCGGATGCCGGCCGGTTCTGGAAAATGATACAGGACCATAAGGTAAACGTGTTCTACACCGCACCCACTGCCATTCGCTCGCTTATAAAAGCCGGGGCCGATTTGCCAAAGAAGTACGATCTTTCCTGTTTGCGAATACTCGGTACCGTAGGTGAGCCGATCAATCCAGAGGCATGGATGTGGTACTACGAAACCGTGGGAAATAGCCGCTGCCCCGTCATGGATACATGGTGGCAGACAGAAACCGGTGGTCATATGATCAGCCCGCTACCGTGCACACCGCTGAAACCCGGCTCGTGCACGTTCCCTCTACCCGGTATCATGGCTGCAATCGTGGATGAAACCGGCCGCGATGTGGAAAAAGGCAAAGGGGGGATTTTGGTCATCAAGAGGCCCTGGCCTGCGATGATTCGCACCATCTGGGGCGATCCCGATCGCTACAAGAGTTCTTATTATCCGGAGGATTTCAAAGGCAAGTACTACCTCGCAGGCGACGGAGCCAGCCGCGATGAAGAAGGATACTTCCGTATCATGGGCCGAATTGACGACGTGCTTAACGTGGCTGGGCACCGTCTCGGCACCATGGAGATCGAGTCGGCGCTTGTAGCCAACACCAAGTTGGTTGCCGAAGCTGCGGTGGTCGGGCGCCCCGACGATATGACCGGCGAAGCGGTTGTCGCATTTGTTGTATTGAAAGGCGCGCGTCCGAATGGGGAAGACGCCATGAAAATTGCAAAGGAATTGCGCGACTGGGTGGGCAAAGAGATCGGGCCAATCGCCAAGCCAAAAGACATTCGCTTTGGTGATAATCTGCCCAAGACCCGTTCCGGTAAAATCATGCGACGCCTGCTGCGTTCGATCGCCAAGGGCGAGGAAATCACCCAGGATATTTCAACTTTGGAAAACCCGGCGATCTTGCAACAACTTAAGGAGACCGTTAAATAAGCGCAAGCGGTCAACACAGCCAAAAAAAGGGCGCTATTTTGCGCCCTTTTTTGTTTTTCCAGGTAAGACGGCCACTATAATGCGTTTATGAATGCTTCACATATTTGCGCGGGCACGCCATGAAATCTTCTTTGATTAAGGGACAACGCTTAGTGGCGCTTTTCTTGCTGGGCTGCTTGCTGTTCAATTATCCCCTGCTTTATCTCTTTAACAGCGACAGCCGGGTCTTCGGCATCCCCCTGCTTTACGCCTATATCTTTGGCGCTTGGACCATGCTGATCGGCCTGATGGCGTGGGTCGTTGAGGGAACGGGTCGCAAGGGCTCCAGGGACTGAAAGCGCGGAAGCAAAATGCTCCACGGCTGGGTTGTCATCGTTTGCTCATTTACCTATCTTGGCATCCTGTTCGCCGTCGCCTATTACGGGGACAAGCGCGCGGATGCAGGGCGCAGCATCATCGCCAATCCCTATGTGTATTCCCTGTCGCTCGGTGTTTATGCCACTGCGTGGACCTTCTATGGCAGCGTGGGGCGTGCAGCAAGCAACGGCGTTGGTTTCTTGCCGATTTATCTTGGCCCCACTCTGATGATTGCCTTATGGTGGCTGGTCCTACGCAAGATCATACGTATTAGTAAGATCAACCGCATTACGTCTCTGGCCGATTTTATCGGCTCGCGCTACGGTAAAAGCGCGTTGCTTGCTGGACTCGCTTCCATTATCGCAGTCGTTGGTATCGTTCCTTACATTTCGTTGCAGCTCAAAGCCGTATCCACCAGTTTTACAATTCTTTTGCAATATCCCCAAATCGTCATGCCTATCAATCTTGGGACCGTTCCGATCTTTGGCGATACGGCGCTTTATGTGGCGTTGCTGTTGGCCGCATTCACCATTTTGTTCGGTACGCGGCATCTGGATGCCTCGGAACGCCATGAAGGCATGGTAGCCGCGATCGCCTTCGAATCTCTGGTGAAACTTCTAGCCTTTCTGGCAGTGGGAATTTTCGTTACATTCGGTATATATCACGGGTTCGCGGATATATTTGCGCGCGCGGCCATCAATCCAAAATTACAACCCCTGCTTGCGCCCCTGGGTGGAGTTGCTGGAGGTTACGGAAGTTGGGTTTGGTTGACCATATTGTCGATGTTCGCAATCATGTTTCTGCCGCGGCAATTCCAAATGGCCGTCGTCGAAAACGTAGATGAGAATCACTTGAATAAGGCAATGTGGCTGTTTCCTCTCTACATGCTGGCCATCAATATCTTTGTACTGCCGGTGGCTTTCGGCGGCTTGATGCATTTTCCCAAGGGAGTTGTGGATGCCGATACCTTCGTCCTTACGGTGCCTATGGCGGAACGACAGCAAGGCCTTGGCCTGCTGGTTTTTATCGGCGGACTGTCTGCCGCTACCGGAATGGTAATTGTCGAAACCATCGCTCTCAGCACCATGTTGTGCAACGATCTAGCAATGCCGGTGTTGCTGCGAATGAAAGTCTTGCGCTTGGGGAGCCGTAAGGATTTGAGCAATCTGCTGCTCGGCATTCGCCGCGGGGCCATCGTATTAGTACTGCTTCTGGGCTACGGGTATTTCCGTCTGGCCGGTGAGGCTTACGCACTGGTTTCCATCGGATTGATTTCGTTTGCCGCAGTAGCGCAATTTGCGCCGGTCATCCTAGGAGGAATTTTCTGGAAAGGCGGAACAAGATCGGGGGCACTCGCCGGATTGAGCATCGGATTCCTAATATGGTGCTATACCCTGCTTCTCCCCGCGTTCGCGAAATCGGGCTGGCTGCCCATCAGTTTTCTTGAACAGGGTCCTTTTGGTATCGCGCTGTTGAAACCGCACCAACTATTCGGCTTGACCGGACTTGACGTAACCACGCATGCGCTGATTTGGAGCATGCTCGGCAACATCGGCGCCTATGTGGGTGTGTCTTTGAAAAGCCGCCCCAACGCGATCGAGCAAGCCCAAGCCACCTTGTTCGTAGATGTTTTTAAGCAAACCGGCGACGTGGGCGGCTCCCGTTTCTGGCGCGGTATTGCGTCCGTTCCCGCGTTGCACGCTTTGCTACGGAGATTTCTCGGGCCGATACATGCCGATGCAGCTCTGACTTCTTATGCGAAGCAGCGTGGGTTGGATACTATCAGCGAAATTGAAGCGGACGCAGACTTGGTGCATTTCGCTGAGACCCTGCTGGCGGGTGCAATCGGGGCGGCGTCAGCGCGGGCAATGGTGGCGTCAGTCGTTGAGGAAGAACCGCTGGGCATTGATGAAGTACTGAATATCCTCGAGGAAACTTCCCAGGTCATCGCTTATAGCCGCAAATTGGAACAAAAGTCTCGCGAGTTGGAAGCAGCATCAGCAGAATTAAGGACCGCTAACGAGCGCCTTGAAGAGCTGGACGAGCTCAAAGACGATTTTGTTTCGACCGTATCTCACGAACTGCGCACACCGCTAACTTCAATTCGCGCTTTGTCCGAGATATTACTCGGCCACCCGCAATTGGAAATATCAGAACGCAGCAGGTATTTAAAGATCATCATAAAGGAAAGCGAAAGACTCACCCGCTTGATCAATGATGTTTTGGATCTGTCCAAGATCGAGTCGGGAAACATTGAGTGGAACGTCGCTGACGTGGACCTGAGAGAGGTTATTGGGGACGCGGTCTCGGCAACGGATCAATTGTTCAAGGAGAATAACGTCACATTGGAAGTTCAGCTTCCCAATAATTTGCCAGCCGTCCGCGTGGACCGAGATCGGTTGATGCAAGTCGTCATCAACATGCTCTCCAATTCAGTCAAATTCTGCGACAGACGGGCGGGAATGGTTTCGATTGGCGTGCGGCAAAGCGCACAGTCGCTGCGGGTAGACGTGCGGGATAACGGACCCGGCATCAGTCTTCGAGATCAGCAAATTATCTTCGAAAAATTTCGTCAGGCAGGCGACACTTCACAAGGAAATCCTCAAGGAACTGGGCTGGGCCTGACTATCAGCCGTCACATCATCGAGTATTTCCAAGGCCGACTATGGGTCGAAAGTGACATAGCACAGGGTGCAACCTTTTCATTCACCCTGCCTCTAAAAACAGAAATCAATTCCCAGATTCCGGACCTGGAGACAAATTTGGAAACCCCGGATTCCCGCCATGGCTAAGAAAATACTTATCGTGGATGACGAGCCCAATATTGTCGTCTCGCTGGAGTTCTTGATGGAGCATTGCGGTTATACGGTCAGGGTTGCGCGAAATGGCGAGGAAGCCTTGCGACAGGCGGACGCCTTTAAACCGGATCTGATTCTTTTGGACGTGATGTTACCGTTGAAAAGCGGCTTTGACGTGTGTCAGAAAATTCGTGAAAACAGAACCTTTCAGTCAACCAAAATCGTCATGCTCACTGCCAAGGGACGCGATATCGAAGCTACCAAAGGCCTCGCTCTGGGTGCCGATGCCTACATTACCAAGCCTTTTGGCACCAAAGAATTGCTAGACCAGGTTGAGCGCCTGCTGGGCGAATCTTAAGTAGCGTTGCAACGCGGGGAATTGCGCGCCGCTTCAGCTCTACAAGTGATCTTCGAGCATATAGCCGCGACCGTACAGCGTACGCACCGTAATCCCGCTACCGTCTATTTTTCGGCGCAGACGATGGACATACACTTCGATCGCGTTGTGGCTAACTTCCTTGTCGTAATTGTAAAGCTGCTCGACCAAATGCTCTTTGCTCACGACCCTCCCAAAGCGGCGCAGCAAAATCTCCAACACGCCGACTTCGTGCGTGGAAAGGTCTAGCGTCCTACCGTTGATGCTGGCAACGCGGCCTACTGTGTCATAGCTCAACCCCGCGTAGCAAACGATCGGTGTACCCCCCGCTCGCTCACGCCGCAGAAGCGCGCGCACCCGAGCCTGTAGCTCGTTAAGGCTGAATGGTTTCGCTAGATAATCATCGGCGCCAAGATCGAGACCCATTACTTTTTCTTCGGGTTTTTCGCGGCCCGATAAAATCAGTACCGGCAAAGATGGATTATGGCGCCGCAACCGACGTAACACCTCGAATCCGTCCAGTTTGGGCAACCCGAGATCCAAGATCAGCAGCCCGAACACGCCGCCCTTGAGCGCCTCGTCTGCCGCCACGCCGTTTGCAACCCAGTCGACCGCATAGCCGGCTTGCGAGAGCGAGAACCGGAGCGCTTCTGCGAGTGCCGCGTCGTCCTCGGTAATTAGGATTCGCAACGCCTGCCTCCTTCCCTATGTCATCTATCGCGACGACACCGCGCAACCTCGGTTAAGCTAATGAAATTGCATGTTTTATTGATTCTGTTCTGCTATCACGAAACAACAGGTGATGCCGAAAGCAGCAGCAACCTGAGGCGTATGGTTCAGAATTTTGTAAGTATTATTCCATAAGATGGTTTGCAGCGGAAAACGAATAACATAAGGCGTTTTTCGTAGCCCCTGCCATACTGGAGCGGGCCACTTATCCGGCACCTAAAATTAGAGAGCCTGCGCAATGACCACAATGGCCGGGTGGTGCGAGTCGGAGCGGCAAGCATTAGCGATTCGTTTTTTTGCCTGGCGCTAAAGAAGCGACCGCCGATTCAGAAGCACGATGGAGGCATGCTGCCGAGCGGCATTTCGGCTTAAAACCTAAAAGATCTAAGGAGGAGACAACTATGGAACTCGCTAAGGATTTCCGGCGCGTAATTCTCGCCGCGTCGGTCGGGAATGTCATCGAATGGTATGACTTCTATATTTTCGGAAGTTTGGCTGCAATCTTGTCGGTAAAGTTTTTCGAAAAGAGCCATCCAGTCGCGGCTCTCCTGAGTACGATTGCGCTGTTTACGGCTGGATTCTTGGTCCGCCCACTTGGCGCATTTCTGTTCGGATGGGTGGGCGACCGCGTAGGCCGCAAGTACACGTTTCTCATCACCTTGAGCGGCATGGGCATCGGCACAGGCTGTATCGGGTTAATTCCCACTTTCCAATCCATCGGTCTGGCAGCGGCGTTTATCCTCTTCGCTCTGCGGATGATCCAGGGCTTGGCGCTGGGTGGTGAATACGGAGGTGCCATAACCTACGTCGCCGAGCATGTGCCGGATGAGCGCCGTGGCTTCTACACCGGGTGGCTGCAAACCTCTCCCACGCTTGGGATCGTGGTGTCACTGGCCATAATAATCGGGACCAAGGCATACCTTGGCGCCGACGCATTTAACGAATGGGGTTGGCGTGTCCCGTTTCTATTCTCTTTTTTATTGGTTGCAATCGCAATCTACATCCGCCTGCAGCTACAGGAAACGCCGATCTTCAAGGAGATCAAAGCCAAGGGCGAGATGACGAAGAACCCGTGGAAGGAAGCTTTCCTTAGCAGGAATATCAAGTATGTTCTGATTGCAAGCATTATCGTGATCGGCGAAGGGGTCGTCTGGTACAGCGGGCAATTCTGGGCTTTGTTCTTCCTGCAGCAGGTGTCGAAAGTGGATGTCGTGACTTCGGCCTACATCGTGGGGATCGCGCTGCTTATCGCAACGCCGACGTTGATTCTTTTTGGCTGGCTATCCGACCATATTGGGCGCAAGCCCGTCATATTGACCGGGTTCCTGCTCGCGGCGGTCACCTACTATCCCCTGTATTCATGGCTCGGGCAGGTTACCCAGCCGGGCAACATCAACTACCCCACCGCAATTTTCATTATTGTCATCCTGGTGGCTTATGTTGGGATGGTTTACGGCCCGATTGGAGCGTTTTTGGCGGAATACTTCCCTGGCAGGATTCGCTACACTTCAGTGTCTGTTCCCTACCACATCGGCAATGGCTGGGGCGGTGGGCTGGTACCCTTAATTACCGTAGCGGCGTATAAAGCGACGGGGAGCCTCGGCAACGCACTGATTTATCCGATTGCGGTGCCCGCAGTGTGCTTCCTGCTTGGCCTTTTGCTAATGCCGGAGACACGCCATCACAGCATCTGGGAACCCGGGAAGACTCATGCGCATGCGCGGTAGATAAAAAGCATCCAATTAGTGCGCAAAGCCCGCCCTCGAGGCGGGCTTTTTTTTGCACTTCGCACTAAAATTGCAGAATTGCGGAGAGGTGACCGAGTGGTTTAAGGTGCACGCCTGGAAAGCGTGTGTACGGTCAAAAGCCGTACCGGGGGTTCGAATCCCCCCTTCTCCGCCATCGGTATACCCGTGGCAGGAGCGAATTATCGAGTTAAACACCGTGCAGCGAATTGGAAACATGATTTTTTACCGCAGCCGGACGTTGCACGATAGCCGCAAACGTTTCGTCCCTGAATAACAGGTTTTTCCTGCGCCCTATTGCCGCTGGCTCTGCACTTGCATACACGGTTTCCGATTTCGGCCGTGCGCCATCAGTACGAGGGGACGTCCTCAAACCGCGCCGCCGCGAGCGCGTTCTCTTATCGGCGCCGCAAGCAGCCCGTCTGCTTTCAACCTCATCCTTTCAATTGGCGCTGGCAAAAAAATTGTTTTGCCTTTTCTTGCCTCGCTCATACCAGGTAAAGCCGCACCTTGTCGCCGTTCACCGCGTATTTTGATTCTAGTTTCTGTTTCAGCATCGTGCTCGGCAAGACTTTCGCCGCCGAGTTGCATTTCCTGTTCTGTCTCTGTAACACCAACCTTTGAAGCCGAAACACTTCTTCCTAAACGGCGTGTTATACGTGTTCCGGCTAGCCGGAATGGCATGTCACTGTGCGCACCGGCAAAAACGTCAAGCGGACGCTTTGTGGCTCTCGATCCCCGGTTTGATCCGGTGACCCGCCTGTAATTGAACCGATAACACGAGGTCTCCAGAAACTTAAAAGTGCGGAAAGTAATCTTATTGTTAAGATGCGCTTAAGGTGCAACGCTTATCATGGGATGCGTGAACATAAACGAAAGGAGTTAACCATGAAGTCGAACGCTATCACTAAAGCGATTATCGTAACGCTGATGCCGTTATTCATTGCCGCGTGCGATTCCAATGGAATGGCCGCCGCAGCGCCTTTTCCGGCAAAGACCGACCATTCGCTGCCCGCGCAAAGCGCCCAGACGCAAACGCTCGCCCTGCCGAACTTCAGCGAAATTGTGGCTCAGGAAGGACCGGCGGTGGTAAACATTACCGTAACGAAATCCGCCACGATTGCGGAACGGTCAATGCCTTTTGATGAGAACGATCCGTTTTTTCAATTCTTCAAGCGCTTCCAGGGTCCCATTCCGCAGCAGATGCCTATGCACGGTCTCGGGTCAGGTTTCATCATCAGCCCGGATGGCTACATCCTGACTAACGCTCACGTTGTCTCCGGCGCAACCGAGGTGAGCGTGAAGCTGACCGACCGCCGCGAATTCAAGGCTAAAGTCATCGGCACCGATCCGCGCACAGATATCGCGCTGCTCAAGATTGACGCTCAGAACCTTCCTACAGTGCGTATCGGCGATTCGTCGAAAGTCAAAGTCGGTCAATGGGTGATGGCAATGGGCTCGCCGTTCGGTTTCGACAATTCGGTGACAGCCGGGATCGTGTCAGCCAAATCGCGCACCTTGCCTGACAGCAATTACGTTCCGTTTATACAGACCGACGCTCCCATCAACCCGGGTAACTCCGGCGGGCCGCTATTTAATTTAGATGGCCAGGTGATCGGTATCAACTCGCAAATCTATAGCCAAACCGGTGGTTACATGGGCCTTTCATTCGCAATTCCTATTGACGTTGCGATGAACGTGGAAAACGAGTTGCAACACTTTGGCAAGGTGACGCATGGACGGCTTGGCGTCACGGTGCAAAACGTCTCCCAAAATTTGGCTCAAGCGTTTGGGCTGAAAAAACCCGAAGGTGCCTTGGTAAGCTCGGTGGAGAATGGCGGTCCTGCGGCGCGCGCAGGCATTAAGCCGGGCGATATCATTATTGCTTTCAATGGCAAATCGGTCGACCAATCTGCGACTCTGCCCTTGATCGTGGGCGACATGAAACCCGGGCAGATAGCCAGCGTGCGCATCTGGCGCGGCGACGGCGAGCACACGCTGAACGTGACCGTGGGCGCGCTCCCCAACGAACAAGTTGCATCGGCAAATCTGCCAGCGAACAACAACTCCGGGCGGCTGGGGCTGGTGGTGCGGCCGCTCACCCCCGATGAGCGCGACCAGCTTCAAGCGCAAGGTGGTCTGGTAGTCGAGCAAGCGGGTGGCGCCGCTGCGAAGGCAGGGGTCGAACCCGGCGATGTGATCTTGGCAATTAACGACCACCCGCTGAAGAGTGTGCACGAGCTGCGCCGCGTGCTTGACAAGTCGGGCAAACATGTAGCCTTGCTGCTGCAACGTAACGATGAACGGATTTACGTGCCGGTCGACCTCGGTTGACCGTGTTACGTGAAGGTGCGGCGGCCGGACGGCGTCTGGCCGCCGTTGTTTCGAAGTGTTAACCTAATTTGGAGGTGTGAACATGAAAGCGAATGCTAAACTCGCGATCGGGGCCTTGGCGCTTGGCCTCGCGCTTCCTGCAACGGCAGCAGTTATGATGCAAAACGCGCTCCCCAGTCCCAAGACAGAGAACGGTATCACCTATTTGGATGGCGGCTTCGGACAGGACCAAGCGATGGCGATGTATGCGGAGGCAAAACAATATCCGCTGAGTATGGTATTTTCTGCAGACAAGAACAATGAATACCTCGCCGACGTGAACGTTACCATCAAAGACAAGGCAGGAAATACAGTGCTGACTACGCTTTCGAGCGGGCCAATCCTGATGGCGAAGCTTCCTGCAGGCGAGTACACGATAACTGCCGAAGCAAACGGCAAGACTCTCTTCCGCACGGTAAAGGTTCAGGCTAACGGCGACACGCGTCTTTATCTGCATTGGTCGCAGGCCACCTAAAGGTGCGCAGACAGAGGGAGACATTAGATGCGGGTGTTGCTGGTCGAAGACGATCCAATGATTGGCGAGAGCATCCGCAAAGGGCTGCGCCACGAAGGTTACGTAATTGACTGGGTGCAGGACGGTCGCGCGGCGGAGATCGCGATTGAGAACGAGCCCTATGCTCTGGTGCTCCTGGACCTGGGTCTGCCGCGCAAGGACGGCTTTGCGGTGCTCGCGAGTATTCGCGGCCGCAAGGTTCGTGTGCCCGTGCTCATTCTCACCGCCCGCGATGCGATCTCGGACCGAGTTAAAGGTCTGGATTCCGGGGCGGATGATTACCTAGTAAAGCCGTTCGATCTCGACGAGCTTGCCGCGCGCATGCGCGCCGTGCAACGCCGGCATGCCGGACGCGCGGAGCCTGTGGTGGTGTACGGCGCGCTCGCTCTCAATCCCGTCACGCACGAAGTCAGGCACCGAGGGCAGCTGGTTCCCGTGTCGGCGCGCGAATTCGCGCTGCTGCAAGCTTTACTCGAATGCCCAGGGGCAGTCTTGTCGCGCACCCAACTCGAGGAGCGCCTCTACGGCTGGGGAGAAGAAGTGGCCAGTAATTCTGTTGAGGTACACGTCCACAACCTGCGCAAAAAACTTGGGGAAGGAGTGATCCGCACCGTTCGAGGCATTGGCTACTCGATCACAAGTGAGCGCGCATGAGCGGCACAGGTTCTTTCGATCGGAAACACTCGAGCCGTCGCTCTATGTCAATACGCAAGAATCTTCTGTTGGCACTGCTCTCGACTCTGCTCCTTTTGGGCCTGGCCACCAGCGCGGCCACCTATTTCGCCGCGCGCCGGGAAGCAAATGAGCTATTCGACTATCAGCTTAGGCAAATGGCATTGTCTTTGCGCGATCAAACGTTGCAAAGCCAAAATACGTTTTATCCAGGTTTCGATTACGATTTTATTGTACAAGTGTGGAATCCAGGTGGCTCCTTGGTATATCTGTCCAACCAGAACATTCTCTTGCCGCAAAGTAAATTTGGTTTCAACACGGTCGCTGTGAACGGCGAAGACTGGCGTATTTTTACCATGAATAATGACGGCAAGATCGTACAGGTCGCGCTGCCATTAAGCCTGCGCAGCGACCGGGCCGCGGCAATTGCATTGCGCATTCTCATTCCGATTGTCGCTTCGATTCCGTTATTCGCGCTGCTGATCTGGCTGCTCGTCGGATGGGGCTTGGAGCCGCTCGGAAGCATTGCACGCGCGATCGCAAAGCGGGCACCGTCCTCCCTGCAGCCGCTTCCCGAACAAGGCCTGCCAGACGAAGTGCAGCCAATGGTCGCCCAGTTAAACAGCTTTCTCGCTCGGCTGGCCGAAGCAATCGAGACCCAAAGGCGCTTTACTGCAGACGCCGCCCACGAGCTACGCACGCCCCTTGCCGCGCTTCAGCTTCAATTGCAGGTCCTCGAACGCGCACAGACGCTCGAGGATCGAAGCGATGCTCTCGCGCAGCTCAAAGCGGGCGTCAGACGCGCCCATCGGATGGTGGAACAGCTCCTTACGCTAGCCCGCCTCGAACCAGAAGCAGCACAGACTGAGGTTACGCCGGTGAGGCTGGATCGGCTCGCCGCAGAATCCGTGGCAGAGATCGAGCCGCTGGCCGCGGCGAAACCGGTCGAGATGCGCCTAGGCCGCATGGAGCCCGTGATAATTCCCGGTCGTGAAAAGGCACTTCGGGCCCTGCTTGACAACTTGGTCGAGAACGCGATTCGCTATACGCCCTCCGGCGGTCGCGTCATAGTGGATGCTTGTGCGGATGCAGAAGGGCCGCTGCTTGCGGTCACGGACAACGGCCCCGGGATTCCGGCAGAAGAGCGGGAGCGCGTATTTGACCGCTTCTACCGCTTGCCCGGCAGCGCGGCCCCCGGGAGCGGACTTGGTCTCGCAATTGTCAAGAACATTGCCGATTCGCATGGCGCAAAAGTCGATCTTGCGGAAGGCGTAGGCGGCGTGGGCCTAACGGTGCGTGTACGCTTCCCCACGGGGCAAAGCGTCCCAGGAAACTCCTCGCCCGGCGAGCAGGCGTAATTTCGAGGTCAGGCGCTTACCCCTGTCACTGCTTTGCGTATCTGTTCCAGCGAACTCGGGTCTTCAATAGTGGTGAGATCGCCGGGGTCGCGGCCTTCGGCGATCGCCTGGATTGAGCGCCGCAATGTCTTGCCCGAGCGTGTCTTCGGCAGAAGGGTCACGAAATGCACCGTTTTCGGCCGGGCAATCGCGCCAAGCTGCTTATCTACCGTTTCCATGACCTCTTTCTCAAACTGCTTGCGCCCTTCCGGCGTTCCGAGTTTCGATGCGTCTTTCGCGACCGCAAATGCAAGCGGCAATTGTCCTTTCAATTGATCCGCCACACCCACTACCGCACATTCAGCAATATTGGAGTGCATGTTGACCGCTTCCTCGATTTCGCGCGTGCCCAGACGGTGCCCTGCTACATTGATTACATCATCGGTGCGGCCGAGGATGAAATAGTAACCGTCTTGGTCGCGGATTCCCCAATCGAACGTGGTATAGACCATCTTATTTTTAAAGCTCGTGAAATAAGTCTGCACAAAGCGTTCATCCTGGCCCCAAACTGTAGTCATGCAGCCCGGCGGCAGCGGCGGAACTACTGTGACCACGCCTTTTTCGTTTGCGCCAACTTCTTCGCCGGTCGCCTCGTGTAATAGCCGCAAGTCATAGCCGTAAGCGGGGAAACTCGGGCTGCCAAACTTGGTCGCGGTTTTCGCCACGCCGGGAGCACAGGTCAAGATGGCCCAACCGGTTTCAGTCTGCCAGTAATGATCGATGACCGGTTTACGCAATGCCTCGGAAATCCATACGTGAGTCGGCTCATCCAACGGCTCGCCCGCAAGGAACAGATAACGCAGCGAAGACAGGTTGTATTTTTTGAGATATGCCGGGTCCTGCTTCTTGAGAACGCGGATCGCGGTAGGCGCCGTGAACATTACCGTGACCTTGTGGTCTTGGACGATTTTCCACCAGATGCCGGCATCTGGACGCACTGGAACGCCTTCGTACATGACCGTAGTCATGCCGGCGATGAGCGGTCCGTAGATAATGTAGGAATGACCCACGACCCAGCCGATATCAGAGGCGGTGAACATGGTTTCTCCCGCGTTGCCACAGTAAATATATTTCATGGATGCGGCCAACGCGACCCCGTGGCCGCCGACATCGCGCTGCACGCCTTTTGGTTGGCCCGTCGTGCCTGAAGTGTAAAGTATGTAGGAAGGCTCATTGGATTCAAGCCAGACTACCGGCACCTTCGCCTCAAAGTGCTTCTCGCGCAGCTCGCCATACTCGATGTCACGCCCCGGGATCATTTGCAGGTTCGGGTCAAGTCCGCGGCGCAAAATAATGACTTTCTCCGGCGGATATTGCGCCAGCTTGATCGCATCATCGACCAGGTTCTTGTAGGGAACGACCTTTCCCATGCGACTTCCACCGTCGGCGGTGATCATGAGTTTAGGTTTTGCATCATCGATGCGCGCAGCGAGGTTCGCAGCTGCAAATCCACCGAATACCACAGAATGAATTGCTCCGATGCGCGCGCAGGCCAACATGACAAATGCTGCTTCCGGCACCATCGGCATATAAATAATCACGCGGTCGCCTTTTTTAACCCCGAGCGACTGCATCATGCTTGCCGCGCGCTC